>JAKAMK010000097.1 GCA_021812925.1 bacterium
GCTCACGCCGGAGCGCGGCGAAAAGGCGTACTACGAGATGCTCTCGTGGATCGCGTTCGTGAGCAGCGAGCTCCACAAGGGATTCAGTCCGCTGTTCGGCAGCCCGAGCGAAGACGAGAAGACGCGCATCATTGAGCGCCTGCAAAAGCGTCTCGCGTACGTCGACAGCGCGCTCCTCGGGAAGGACTACCTCCTCGGCGACGCGTTCTCTATCGCGGATGCGTACCTCTACACCATCTCGCGCTGGGCGCCGAATTTCGGCATTGCGCTTAGCGACTACCCGAACCTCGCGGCATTCACAAAGCGCATGGAGGGGCGCGCCGCGGTCGCGACCGCGCTCACGGAAGAGGGACTCAGGCCTCTCGCGTAGGCGTTCGCAGGTTAGAGAATAGGAATACGTGGAAAGCGCGCAGCGGGCCCTTCGGCCCGCTGCGCGCTTTCCACAAGCGTAATCGACCGTCTCGCTATACTATGAAGCCCATGGGTTCCATGCTCTTCCATCGCTACAAGCGCGCCGTCGTCGGCCTGGTCGCGCTCGCGGTCATCGCGGGTGCCGGCTACGCTTTGTACGCGTACCGCGCGACGCCGGGGAAGTACGCGACGCCCGAAGAAGCGTCAAGCGTAGACGTGCGCTTCGAGATGGAGGCTTACGACGCGATACAGAAGAACTACTGGAACAAGCTCACCGATGCGCAGCTCGCACAGCTCTTCACGCTCTCGGCGGAAAAGGCGGCGAGCACGACCGGCTTAGAGGCAGCGACCGACCGCGCGACGACGGCGAAGATGCTTGCGACGGCGTTCGCGACCGCAACCAGCTCCTCGGCGCGCGCGAATCTCGCCCTCGATACGCTCGCGGTCGCGCTCTACAACCTCGCACCGGCCGGCCGGGACCAGCTCTTCACGAACCAAGAGACGACCGCGCTCCGGCAGGAGGTGAGTAACGTCCACCCGAACGTGAGCCTCTATGGCGACCTCGGCATCGCGACCGGTTCGTCGGCCGCAGAGGTGTCTGCGGCAGCCGCGGCAAAGGAGAAAGCGCTCGCGGCGTCGACGTCGCCCGCGGCCACTGCGGCGCTCGCGCAGGTGGCATACGCGAAGCAGGTGCTCACGAACCCCGAGACGAAATCGCTCTACGACCAAGCGGGCATAGAGCCGACGGTGTTCTCGCACATCATCGGCCACACGCTCTACCTCGACCTCTCGCAGATCTCGCCGACGACCTTGCAGGAATTCGGTTACGCGGTCGACCAGGCGTCCTCGACGCCGGGGCTCGACAGCATGATCCTCGACCTACGCGGCAACATCGGCGGCGACCTCGCGTTCACCCAGAACTTCCTCGGTCTTTTCATCGGGAACAACCAGTACGCGTTCGACCTCTACCATCAGGGCGACTACCAGGTACAGCGGACCGTGCAGCCGCAGTTTCCTGAACTCAATCGCTACAAGGACATCGCGATACTTACCGACGGCATGACACAATCGACCGCCGAGCTCACGACCTCCGCATTCCTGCGCTACCACCTCGCGACGGCCGTCGGCACGACGACGCGCGGATGGGGCACGGTCGAGAACACGTACCCGCTTACGACCGCGCTCCTCGGGAAGACGTACACGCTTCTCCTCGTGAACAGCCTCACGCTTCGGCCGGACAACGAGCCCATCCAAGGGCGTGGCGTCGATCCCGCCGTCGATACGAGCAAGCCGGGTTGGCAGGCGAAGCTGCCCGACTACTTCCGCTCGGCGAGCCTCATCGCTGCTCTCAAGCAGACCGCCGTACGGCCGCCGGTACAATAGACAGAAATAGCGCTGCGGCGCGTAGTAAGGGCCATACCGCTCGCGCGTCTTGCGGGCAGGAGTATGATGGAATCGTTACCAGCTTACTATCGCTATGATGTGGAACTACGGATATGGCTACGGGCCGATGATGTGGGGCGGGGGATACGGACCGCTTGACTGGATCTTCTCGATCTTCTGGCTCGTCGTCCTCGTGCTCATCGTGGTCGGGCTCGTGCGTCTTTTGCGCGGACGCCGCGGCATGCACTGGCAGCACATGATGGGCAACAGCGCGCTCGACATCCTCCGCGAGCGCTACGCGAAGGGCGAGATAGACCGCGCTGAGTTCGAGGAAAAGAAGAAGGATCTCTCGTAGCGTGCGTGGTGGGCGCGCCCGCGCTACGCGCGGGCGCGCCCTTCATGAATGAAACCGCTGCAGGAAGAGTAGTAATGTGCGTATATGAACAAGAAAGCACTCCTCTCGGCGGTCCTGGTAGGCGCTTCGGCGCTCTATCTTTTGGCGCGCGCGCCCGCGCAGGCGACCGCCGTCGGCGCCTCCGCGCCCATCGCCACCGGCGCGGGACCTACTGCGAACTCGGCGGCAGCGAGCGCGCCGCCTACGAGCTCGGCGCCCTCTGGCTCCGTGCCCGCCGCGCTCCCGACGCCCGCTGCTGCGACCCCGAAGCCTGTCGCCGCGCCGAAGCCCGCAGCTACCGGCCAGTACAAGGACGGCACGTACACCGGTTCGACCGCGGACGCGTTCTACGGCTACGTGCAGGTGAAGGCGACCGTCTCGGGCGGCAAGCTCACGGACGTGAC
>JAKAMK010000098.1 GCA_021812925.1 bacterium
TCGAGGTCTTCGGCTCTACTGTTTCAGGGAACGCGAGGCGCTGCATGAACGCAGCGACGAAGACGAAGGCCATGATGACCCACCACTCCCAGCTCGGAGTGCTACGGAAGAGTTCGAGGATGAAGCTCGCTATGACCATGAAAAGGAAGGCGAACTCCATCGGACGGTGCTGCTTGATTGCGACTCCTACGCCATCCATGCCCGTACCGAAAAGACGCGTGATGCTCCAGCTAGAGCCACGGCGGGGTTCGGGCGGGAGTTGCAGTTCGCGTGTCAGTGCCATAGGTATATTATGACACGCTACGCTTCGCGGAGCGAGAGGGTGACTGTGTATTCCAGGCGCTTATCCTCAAGCTCGATTGGAACCCGACCCTCCAGCTCGGTGATGATGACGCGGTAGGCATTGGAGACCGTAGCGGGCGCCGAGGTGCCATTGTGGGTGACTGCGCGGGTCTCCCGCGCACCGCGCGTGCAGCCAGTGAACGTAGTGGCGGTCTTGCCCGTATAGAGGATTTCCTCGGAGTCAATGCGGATACGTCCCTGCTCTGGGAAATCGTCTGCGTTCTTCACGTTGATGGTCGTATCGCCCGCAGCAACGTCGGCGGTGAGCACGGTCTGCGCGAAGTCGAGGTCTTGGTAGTCGAGGATGCTTTTCGCCCACCACGCGGCCTCCAGCATGTTCTTTATCTCGCGCCCAGGCTTGCCGATGGGCTGTCCGTCGAGACCCTTCACCTCGTCGCCGCAGTTGACCGTGATGTTCCACAGCTTCGTGTAGTTCACGAACGGGATGTATTTGACCGAGTAGTCGTTGACCGACGGCGTGTTGTTGCCATTTCCGTTGAGGATGATTTTGATGGTCATGAACTTCGAGATGAGCTGGCCGCTCCAGTAGAAGTCCTTGCTCGAAATCGCTCCGTCGGCAGAGAAGCTCGCGGTGCCGAGCGACGTAAAAGTAGAAGACGCACTCACGTTCTGGTCGGTGCAATACTGCACCTCGATGCTCTGGCCGCTCACGAGCGGGTCGAAGTTGAGCACGAGCTGGTAAAAGAGTTTGTCGAAGCCAGGGATGTTGCCGTCGAAGACCGAAGAGGTCAGGTAGCCAGTCGTCTGAAACTTGTTTGGCGGCGTCTGTGCGTATCCATCAAAGCGGTTTGTGCCACTCGCACCATTTCTCACGATGTAGATACCCCCCGAAGGAGACATCGAGTTGAGGATTCCAGTCGTCAAGGTCGAGTAGTATGTAGGCGGCGTCACGCTACCCCACATGTAATCGTTCTCATTGATTTGCCAATAGGTGTTCGAGGTGCCGTTGTTCACGAGGAAGTAGACACCCTGGAAGTCTTTGATTGGGTTCCCGATGATGGTACTTGTGTCGCCGTAGCGACCAATCTCGCCGAGGCGCACCATCGAGCCGACGGTCGTGACGGTCGAGATTGACGGGCTGTACTTCCACACCGAGAGGCGACCCGTGAGGTTGTTGTTGTCGAAGAGGTAGAGGTTGAGGTTGTACTCGATGAGCTGCATCGGATCGGCACCCGCTGCGAACGTCCAAATGTGAACGTATGCGTTTGTGCCAATATCGTATGCCCAGAGCTGGGACTTGTAACTATTGATTTCGTGCAGGGTGAAATAGACGCGAGCGCCGATGATGACCGCGCCGTCGCCATTGAGATTGCCGACCGAGAAGTTGAGACCAGACTCACCGAGCGGAAGCGCAGCGAGCTTGTTGGTGAAGGTGTTTGCGGCTTCGTCGTAGATGAAGACACCTCCGTTCACAGTGAAGATTACAAGCTGCCGAGCGTCCTTATACGGCACGATTGCATACGGGATGCCACTCGTGAAGGTTCCGACATCGGTTGCAGCGTCACCAGTCGTCTTCTTGATGTAGGACACGCCGCTGCCAACCGTATGGCATCCAAGATAGAGATTGCTTTCGTCAAACGTGCCGCAGCAGTTGATGCGTTCACTCGCACCAGTCGCAGTATCTTGCCAGATGGTCGAGCCATCGAAAGCATTGACCGCGAGCATCTTCTGGTCGGTGTTGTTGCGTCCTACGAGGACGTTCGTGCCGAAAGCGCCGCCAGCCGCATTGAACGTCACGTCCTTCAGGATTGTGTTCGATAGCGTTTGAGCGTAGTCGAGAATGATTGAGCTAGGCTTCAGGATTACGTTGACACCCGACGAGTCGAGGAACTTACCGTCGTCAGCCCAGCGCTTGTCGTATTTATAACCAGCAGCCCAGTTGGTCTGTGTCCAAAACCACCAGAAGGTGAAGTCCGCATAGGTGCGGTCGCCTTGCGCGAATCGGTTGCCGTAGATGGGTGCCTGGTTCTGCGCGTAGGCCATGCGGTTCGGCGCTCCTTGCAGCAAAAGACCCTGCCCGTTTAGGGCTACATGGTAACGGGATTTTGTATCAATATATGCCATGTTTTACGGGTTTCCTCCACCTTCCTTGTAGGCAGGAATGATACGAGCGGGCTTCTGCGGCTTGAGGCGTGCCTTCTCTGATTCATAGAGACGGTCGAAACGGTCGGAGAGCATCATCAGCTCCTGAAGCGGCGTGCGAG
>JAKAMK010000099.1 GCA_021812925.1 bacterium
GCCTTCGAAGATGGCAACGAAACCGTCTCCGCTGCCGCTTGCTGCAACCGCGAGTGCTGCAGTAATGAGGGCGATCCCGAGACATAAGACCTGGTTCGCCTTATTTCGCTGATGTACTTGAACTGCTGCCTGGGTCACTTGAGCCTCCGTTCTCCAGTTCATGTGGAGAATACCATATAATCGTATATACGTCAATAGCACAGGAATACTGTAAAATATAGGGGAAATGGCGCGGGACACCGTAGGGGAGATAAAGAACAAGCTTACGATTCAGGACGTGGTCGCGCCCTACGTGAAGCTGCACCGTGCGGGGCGGAGCATGACGGGCCTGTGTCCGTTCCATAAGGAGAAGACGCCCTCCTTCCACGTCTCGCTCGAGCGCGGCACCTTCCACTGTTTCGGCTGCGGCGAGGGCGGCGATATGTTCACGTTCGTCCAGAAGATAGAGGGCGTGGACTTCAAAGGCGCCATGCAGATGCTCGCGGATAAGGCGGGCGTCGAGATCGTCTACAATCCGGCTGCAAAAGAAGCGAGCGATAAGCTCGAGCGCCTGCGCGAAGCGATGAGCCGCGCCCAAGCCTTCTACACCTCCCAGCTTAAAATCGGACATGATATGTCCGATTTTGAGTCGGAGGGGCTCACGTATGCGAAGAAGCGCGGGCTCACGGAAGAGTCTATCAAGAGCTGGGGCCTCGGCTTTGCGCCCGATTCCTGGCGCGGGCTTCTAGAGCATCTCACAGACGAGGGCTTTTCTGTGCAGGAAATGCTCGCGGCGGGTCTCGTGAAAGAGGCAGATGGGAAGCCGGGCACGTACTACGACCGGTTCCGCAATCGGCTCATGTTCCCGATACGCGACACCGCCGGAAGGACGGTGGCGTTTACTGGTAGAGCATTGTCGGCAGAAGGAGCCCTGCCTGCCGGCAGGCAGGAAGCAAAATATTTGAATTCGCCGGAAACCGACCTTTACCACAAGTCCGATATCCTCTACGGACTCGACCGCGCCAAAGATGCAATCCGCACGCGGCAGTTCACGATGCTCGTGGAAGGACAGATGGACGTCATCCACTCACACCAGGCTGGCTTTGAGAACGCGGTCGCGCTCTCGGGCACGGCGCTCACGGGGAAGCACGTCGCCATCATGAAGCGCTACTCGGACAATCTCATGCTCGTCCTCGATAGCGACCAGGCGGGACTCGCGGCCACCGCTAAGAGCGCGCAGCTCGCGCTCAAGGAAGGTATGCGCGTGAAGGCGGCGCGACTCTCGGGCGGCAAGGACCCGGCAGACCTCATTACGGAAAGCGCGGACGGCGCGAAGGAATTCGCGAAGTGCGTGAAAATTGCCTCGCCGGTCGTAGACTTCTTCCTTGGTGTGCTCGCCGAACGGGAGAAAGACCCGCAGCGGCTCATAACGACCGTCGAGCGCGTGGTGCTTCCGCTTATCCGCGCGGTTCAAAGCCCCATGGAACGCGAACATTTCATGCAGAGCGCTGGGCGCACGCTCGGCCTTTCGACCGAGGCGGTGCGCGAGGCGGTGGGGAGGGTGTCAGATACTCCTGAGCTGGTCCAGCCGCGGCAGGCTGCGCCTGCCGCGGCTCCGCGCACAGGGCGCGAGCAGCGCGAGGAGCTCCTCCTTTCCATAATCCACGCCTACCCCGACACGCCGCTTGCGGGGCGTATAGCTGCGGAGTATACTCGTATCACTGGCGTTCACACGCTACCTTCGGAAGTGCTCCCAGAGGCCGTCGTGTTCCAAGCGGAACAGACATACGGCGAGGAGCCATCGGAAGGGGCGGCAGATGAACTGCTACGCGCCTTTGAAGAAGCGGTTCTCCGCGAGGCGCAACGGGAGGCAGCACAAGCATTACGAAACACAGAGGCCACGGGAGACGTGGCTGAAGTTGCACGTGTGCAGAAGCTCTGTGCAGAGATTGATGTGAAGCTCGCGCAGTTCTACAAAGGTTAGACCCCGTATTTTTACGTGCCTGCTGCGCGTAACTACTTTTAAGACTACTCATTCCTTTACCAATGGCTAAGACCCCCGCAAAAAAGAAAGCCCTGCCTGCCGGCAGGCAGGCGCCTAAGTCGAAAGCCGCGAAGCGGCCGGCAAAGAAAGCTGCCAAGAAGGTAGCCAAGAAGAAGGTTGTGAAGAAGTCCGCGAAGAAACCCGCGGGCTCTCGCGCCCTCCGTGCCCAGAAGGTCGTGAAGAAAGCGGCGGGCAGGGCGAAGAAGAAGGCAACCGAGCAGAAGGAGCTCACGGCTGAGGAGCTCATCGAGAAGGGTAAGGAACGCGGCTACGTTACCTACAACGAGATTCTCAAATCGTTCCCGCACGTCGAAGAGGATGTGGACTTCCTCGAGGAGCTCTATGAGCGTTTCGCGGTCGCGGGCGTGGATGTGCTCGAGGGCGGCATGCTCGAGGACAATGCCGACGAGTACCTCGCGACGAGGAATATCAAGGACCGCCACTCGACCGGCTATGATTCCATCCAGATATACCTGCGCGAAATCGGTCAGTACCCGCTTCTGACC
>JAKAMK010000100.1 GCA_021812925.1 bacterium
CACGGGCCGCTACCTCTCGAGCGCGACCTTGGGCTTCGGCAATGGCGCGACGCAGGGTCTCACGTCGCCTGAAGTCCTCCTCCAGTTCAATGCACAAGGCGCGAAGCTTTTCGAACAGATAACGAAAGACAACGTCGGCCGCACGCTCGCCATCTTCCTCGACGGGCAGCCTATCTCGACGCCGACCATCCAGGAGGCTATCCCGGGAGGGAAGGCGAGCATCACCGGCCAGTTCACCGCGACCGAAGCGCGCGACCTCGTGCGAAACCTGAACTTCGGCGCGCTTCCGGTGCCTATCCACCTCGAGAGCTCTTCGTCGGTCGGTCCGACCCTCGGCAGCGCGGCCATAGACGCAGGCGTCATCGCCGGCCTCATCGGCTTCGCGCTCGTCGCGCTCTTCATGATCGTCTGGTACCGCCTCGCGGGTCTCGTCGCCGTCGTCGCGCTCGCTGAGTACGTCGCGTTCATGCTCGCCATCATCAAGGTGATTCCGATCACGCTCACTGCCTCGGGTATCGCCGGTCTCATTATCTCGGTGGGTATGGCGGTCGATGCGAACGTGCTCATCTTCGAGCGCACGAAGGAAGAGCTGCGCGAAGGCAAGGAGCCGCGCGAGGCAGTGCACATCGGCTTCGCGCGCGCATGGACCGCCATCCGCGACGGCCACCTCACCATGATCATCTCGGGCGTCATCCTCTTCTGGCTCGGCACCTCTATCGTCCAGGGCTTCGCGCTCGTGTTCCTCCTCGGCGTCCTCGCATCGTTCCTCTCGGCGGTCACCGTCACCCGCATCTACCTCCTCGCGCTCGTGCCGGAGCATGAGAGCGGTGCGTGGCACTTCCTGCTCTCGTCGGGCTTCCATAAATCCTAGACCATGTTTATCGCAACCCATCGAAAGATATTCTTCTGGACGACCGGTCTCATCATGGCCGCGGCCTTGGGCGCTATCCTGGTCTACGGCTTGCCGCTCGGCATAGACTTCACCGGCGGTTCCTTGATGCAGGTGAATTACCCCTCCGGTCGTCCGGCGCTCGCCGAGATTCAGAAGGAAGTGTCGACGGTTCCCTTGGGCGCAGTATCGGTAATCCCGTCCGGCGCGAATGGCGTGCACATCCGCACACGTACCATGACGCCGGCGGAGCACGACGCCGTGCTCGCCGCCATCTCGCAGAACGCATCGACGACCGAACTCGCGTTCACGTCGGTCGGCCCGTCCTTGGGCAGCCAGTTCGCGAACAAGGCGCTCTGGGCCATCTTCGCGGTGGCGCTCGCCATCATCCTTTTCATCGCGTTCGCGTTCCGCAAGGTGTCGCGTCCGGTACCGAGCTGGATCTACGGTCTCGCGGTCATCGTGATCCTCCTCCACGACCTCATCATCCCGGCAGGCTTCTTCGCCATCCTCGCCCACTTCACGGGCGCGGAAGTGGACGCGCTCTTCGTGACGGCGCTCCTCGCCCTTCTCGGCTACTCGGTGAATGACACCATCATCATCTTCGACCGCGTGCGCGAGCACCTCGCGAATAACGAGAAGACCGGTCGCAAGGAGCCCTTCGAGGAGACGGTAGGGAAGTCCATCTCGGAGACGCTCACGCGCTCCGTGAACACCTCGTTCACCGTCGTGCTCGCGCTCTTGGCGCTCGTGTACTTCGGCGCGGCCGCGACCTCGACCTTCGCGCTCGTGCTCCTCGTCGGCGTCATCGCCGGTACCTACTCTTCGGTGCTCCTTGCCGCGCCGCTCCTCATACCTATCTCGCGGTACTTCGTAAAGAAATAAGGACACGAGATGATTATCGGCATCACCGGCACTCTGGGCGCAGGTAAAGGCACGGTGGTCGACTATCTCGTCGACGAGAAAGGATTCGGTCACCTCTCGGTGACCGCGTTCATGAAAGGGGTCGCGAAATCACGTGGCATCGAGCCCGATCGCACGGTGTACCACGACATCGCGAATGAATTCCGAGCTGAGGGCCCGACGCGACTCCTCGAAGCGACGCTCGAGGATGGAAAGCAGCGGCTCGGGCCGGCGGGTGACTACGTCCTTGAGGCGCTCCATACGCCCGCGGAAGTCGCGTTCGTGCAATCGCAGGGAGGCATCGTGTTCGGCGTCGACGCGAACCTGCGCACACGCTATGACCGCATCGTCTTGCGTGGTAGTGAGAAAGACAAGATATCGTTCGAGGAGTTCAGTGCGCACGAAGCGCTTGAATCGAAACCGGCCGAGGGTAGCTCGAATGATCTCGGGGGCGCATTGCGTGCCGCAGATTATCGTATCGAGAACGATGGCACGCTCGAGGAGCTTCACGTGAAGCTCGACGCGATTCTCGCGCAGATTACGAGATAACGGTGCCGGTAAACGGCCGGCCGTCGATGTAGTTGCCGAATTCGTCGAGGTGCGCGCCGTTCATGATGGCGACTTCGAGATTAAGCGCCTCCGCTTCTTTCGCAGCTACGGGGTCGAACGGGGAAGAGAGGCCTGGGTCCCATTCGCTCGGTATGAGTTTGC
>JAKAMK010000019.1 GCA_021812925.1 bacterium
TTACGGACGCGGACGAGGCGCTCGACCCGGCGTATAGCGCGGCCATCGACGCGTTCCGCTTCAACGAAGCGCTCGATCTCGTCTTCCGACGCATCACGGAAGCGGACGAGTTCATGACGGCGCGCGCGCCGTACAAGGGCATAAAGAGCGGCGATGCGGTCCTCCGCGAGCAGGCGCGTGACGACATTGAGCACCTCGTGCACGAGCTCGTCTCGATAGCGACGCACCTCACGCCGGCCATGCCGCGCACGGGCGCGGCTATCCTCTCGGCCGTCCGCAAGAACGAGAAGCCCGATAACCTCTTCCCGCGCGTGTGACATTTCCGTAGACCGCGTTATGATTTACGCGGGTCAACGAAGGAGACTGTCCCATGCTGAAGTTTCGCTTCCTTGTTTGTTCTCTCGTGACAACTGTTACCGTCGCGCTCGTCCTTATGCTCGGCGTGCTCGGGCAGTGGTCTCTTGACCAGACCGCACTCACGGCGTCTGCGGTCGCGGGTTGTGCGGCAGTAGTGGCGGGGATCATCTCCGCTGCCAGCTTCGCTAAGAACTCGACCGTTGAAGAATACGCGAAGTGGCTTGGTTTCGGGTTCGTGCTCGCCGCGATAAGTGTTCTCGCGGGATTGTCACTCGCGCGCGAAGCATACATAGCGCTCGCGCTGTGGTACGCGCTCAGTGGCGTCGTCATGAGCGTGAGTTCGTTGTTCGACTATGCGGCCGATGCGCGGGGTGGGACTTTTAACCCAACCATCTTGTTTCTCTGTGTCGTGGGTATCACGCTCGGGCTCGCCGACTTGCACGCAGGGAACTTGGTTGTTGGTCTCGGGTTCGTTCTTGCGACGGCGAGCATCGGCGGACTGCTCGCGGTGGTGCTCGACTACCTCAATCAGTCTGACCGAATCGAGATCCCCGCGTAGCTGCTCACCCGTCTCACGTTTGTTTCTTGGCGACTTGCTTCTCGGTGCAAGTCGCTCTTTTCATGTGCTGTCGTGCCGAAATGAAGTACTTCGACGAGCACGGCTGCCGCCATCCTTTCCGCAGTCCGCAAAAACGAAAAGCCCGAGAATCTCTTCCCGCGCGTGTGAACTGAAACTTGCTCGGCGGACGTCAGGGGCGTATAACACAGTCGGCGCACTGATAGGGAGACAGGCCGTGCGGAAACTTGGAATAATCGGCTGGCGGCCATTTCAACGACCGCCCCTGTATTTCCGTGGTGACCATCGATATGAGATCTTCCTGCCATACCTTTCAGACGAACGGGTGGCGGGGGGTCTTATAAGAGGTTGGGTTGAAGATAGTCGTGTGGCTCGAGTGTTCGAGCTCCCAATCGTCTTTACAAAGCGGAGCTTCGCGAAGGGGCTCGATCTCGAACGTCTCGTTATCTTTCCGTATCAAGGGGAGCTACTGACGACGCAGTTCTTTCACCCCATAAAGCGACCTAGAAACTGATGAAACACGGCGCGCCTTCTCTCGAAGGTGCGCCGTGTATGCTACGCTCTTCGCAATGAACTACCGCTACTTCGACGCGCACTGCCACGTGCAGTTCGAGGACTATAAGCACGACCAGGACGAGGTCATAAGCCGCATGCAGCAATACGGCATCGGCGGCATCGTTGTCGGCGTGGGGCGCACCTCAAGCGCGGAGGCCGTGGCGCTCGCGGAGAAGCACGATAATCTCTATGCCGCCGTCGGACTGCATCCGAACATGGTTGCGGTGGAACCGTGGAGCGAAGAGATATTCCGGACGCTTGCTTCGCGACCGAAGGTGGTGGCGATAGGGGAGTGCGGGCTTGATTACTACCGTCCGACGGAGTTCACCGAGGAAGTGAAGCGCGCGCAAAGCGATGTGTTGCGCGCACACATAGACCTCGCCGCCGCTCTCGATAAGCCGCTCATCATCCATGCTCGGCCGAGTAAGGGTACGCAGGATGCGTACGCAGACCTCATCGCCATCATCAAGGAGAAGAAGGCTGAACACGGAGACCGCGTGCGCGGCGACATACATTTCTTTGTCGGCGGCGTCGCGGAGGCTGAGGAGCTCTTCGCGCTCGATTTCACCGTATCGTTCACGGCGGTCATCACGTTCGCGCGCGACTATGACACGGTCATTCGCACCGCGCCCTTGGACCGCATCCTCTCGGAGACGGACGCCCCGTACCTTTCACCCGCTTCGAGGCGCCGTGAACGCAACGACCCGCTCGCGGTCGAGGAGGTGGCCATCCAGATAGCGGATATCCGCGGCGAGGACCGGGAGGTGGTCCGACAGGCGCTTCTCGCGAACGCACGGCGGGTTTTCGGCCTGCCTGCCGGTAGGTAGGGGTCTAGCGGGCGCATTGCCGTCGTCCTGGGGGCGTGGTAGGATGCGCCCATCATGGCTAAGAACGAGGCAGAAATGAACGACACGACGGACGCCGCAAGTGAGGGCGTCTTGCGCGTGTATGAGCTCGGGTTCCACCTGGACCCGGAGCTTCCCACCGAGGAGGTGAAGACCACCTATCAGGCGATTCTGAAGGTCGTCGAGGACTCTGGCACGGTAGTCGCCCTTGGCGAGCCGCTCCACATCCAGCTCGCGTACACCATCTCCCGCCAGGAGCCCTCTGGTCGCCGCGACTTCGATGCGGCCTACTTCTCGTGGATCGCCTACGAGGCATCGGTCGAAGGGCACGAGGCCGTGCTCGAGGCGGTAAAGGACGAGAAGCGCGTCATCCGTTTCATCGACCTCGTAACTACTTCGGACGCGGCACGCCATTCGGCTGAGCTCCGCGAGCTCGCGATGAAGACGCCGGAAGCATCGGATGATGCGGAAGAGGAGGCAGCCGATGCTGAACTCGACGCAGCGCTCGAGAGCGCGGCAGCATAAGGTACACTTTAGGCATGTATCTCAATAAAGTCTTCCTGTACGGCAATCTTACTCGCGACCCGGAGGCGCGTGCGCTCCCGAGCGGGAGCCAGGTGGTAACGTTCGGGCTCGCGACGAATCGCTCGTACAAGGACAAGAACGGGCAGAAGCAGGAGATGACCGAATTCCATAACATCGTCGCCTTCGGCAAGCCTGGGGAGCTCATCGCGCAGTATATGAAGAAGGGCCGCCCGCTCTTCGTCGAGGGGCGCCTGCAGACCCGCTCGTGGGACGACAAGGACACGGGGAAGAAGAACTATCGCACCGAGATCGTCGTCGACAACTTCCAGTTCGGCGATGGCGGCAGTCGCGGCGGTTCGGGCTCCGACTACGGCTCCGCCGCTCCGGCAGCCGCTTCGCATGAAGCGCCAGCTGCGGCAGGAGACGAGATACAGTACCCGGACGAGGAGATAAACCCGGAGGACATTCCGTTTTAATAGCTTTCGATAACGAACACCATCATGGCACACCAGGCAGAACGAGAAGAGATAGAGGTGAAGAAGTTCGTGGACTACAAGGACGTTGCGTACCTGAAGCAGTTCACGAATACCCACGCGAAGATGATGAGCCACCGCCGCACGGGCATTCCGGCTCTGAAGCAGCGCGAAATCGCGAATGCGATAAAGCGCGCGCGCTTCATGGGACTTCTCCCGTACGTCGCGTCGTAATCGAGACGAGAGACGAGCGCGTGCAAATGCCGCCTACGGGCGGCATTTGCATTTTCTCACATGTGTGGTATCAAGGCGTTTGCGGGCATGAGGGGCAGAGACCTGCCTCGGTTCCGTAGGGAGAATGAGTGAAATGAAACGTTCTATCGTTGCTGTGGCATTCGCCATGGCTGCCGTACCGCTCTTCGCGAATGCGGGCACCCCGTCCGCTCTTTCCGAGAAGCATCAAGTGGAACTCGCGGCCACCTGCCTTGGCCTGGCGAACGCCGATACGGCGTCGCTCGTGAGCAGTCGGTTCTCGACCGCCAAGGAAGACGTGACGATGACCTGGGGTCTCACGACCGACGCGAACATCGCCACCATCTCGCCGGCGGGCATCTGCACGCTCTCGGCACCACAGAGCCGGCTGCTGTTCCGTCCGATCGGCGTCGCCTATATTCCGAATCCTCCCGAGGGCGGAGCAGTCCTCCTCGAGATGAAAGTCGGCAAGGACGGTTCTCGGGTCTTCACCAACGGGCGGTAGTCAGCGGCACGCGCCGTACGACACAGAAGGGCGGGGCTTCGGCTCCGCCCTTTCGAATTCCGTTATGCACAAGGAGGCCGCGTACGCGGCTTTTTTGGTGGGGGAGGCGGGCGTATGGTGAGAAGGTACGCGGAAGAAACGGGGGCTTGCTATGGCACACACGAATGATATGGAAACCGCGTCTGTACCTTCTGGGCCGAATGCAGAGTCAAAACTGTTTTACGTCCTGCTCGTGCTCGTCATCATATTCTGTATCGGCCTGTTCTTCATACCAACCGCATGAAGCTGGCCGGAAAGACGAAAGGGCCCGCCATCGGCGGACCCTTTCCTTGCGTGCGCTTCTATGCTTTACTCACGCGCTCCACGTAGGTGCCGTCGTCGGTGTTGATGCGCAACACGTCGCCGGTGTTTATGAAGAGCGGAACGTTCACGACCGCGCCGGTCGAGAGGGTCACCGGCTTCGTGCCGCCGGTCGAGGTATCGCCCTTTATGTTCGGCGGCGCTTCCTTCACCTCGAGCTCTACCTTGACCGGGATGCGTACCGTGATGGGCTTCTCTTCGTAGGTCACCACTTCGACCGGTGCATTCTGCGCGAGCCACTTCACGGAGGTGGCCACGGCGTCCTCGGCGAATGAGAAGCGATTCGAGGGCTTGCCATCCTCCGAGAACCAGCTCTCGCCGCGGTTCGTGTAGAGGTAGAGCGCGTTCATCTTGCCGATGTCGGCCTCGTTCGCGGTTTCGCTCTGGTGGAACGATATCTCCACCACCTTGCCGCTGACGAGGTGACGCAGCTTCGTCTGGTTCACCGGCTTCCTCATCTGCATGCGGAAGACGTGCGACGAGAGCACTTCGTACGGCTCGCCGTTATAGGTGATGACCGTCTTCGGGACGATCTCGTTGTAGCTCAATACTGCCATAGGGATTCGTAGGTTTCCGAGACGGGGAGGAAACCTCCGCCGTGCCCGGTTCGTTATAAAAAGTAGCCCTCGCGGGCGACTCGTGTATGCCCCGTTAGAAGTCTCCGGGATAAAAAGGTTCATGAAAACCTTTTTATCCGCTTCTGGCGGGACAACTCATTACTTGTAATCAATTTTGAGCCGAAGAGCAACAGTGGTGTGATTTCGACTTCTAACGGGGTATGCTAGCAGACGTGGCACGTATTTCAACTACCGAGGACTATGGCGCTCTCGGAGACGCCGAGGTCCTCGCGCGCTCGCGGAAAGAGCCCGAGCTCTTCGCCGTACTCGTCCGCCGGTATGAGGCGCCCCTCCTGCGCCGCGCCCGCGTCATCTTGCGTGCGCCGGAAGACGCGGAAGAGGCCGTGCAGGATGCTTTCACGAAGATGTACCTTTATGCGGACAAGTACCACCCGCAAGAAGGAGCTTCGTTCTCGTCCTGGGCGTACACCATCCTGAACCGCGTCGCGTACACGAAGTACCGCTCGCGCATGAAGGAGCTCCCGCAGCGCGCCGAACTCCTTCCCGAGCATTTCGAGAGCCTCCCGGACACGCACGAGCATTTCCTCGAAGACCTCACCATCCGCGACGAGGTCTTGGCGGCGCTCGCAAAGCTCCCTGAAACCGCTGCGCGACTCCTGCGGTTGCAGTTTATCGAGGGGAAGAGCCAAGAGGAGATAGCAGAGAGCGAGGATCTCTCCGTGCCGGCCGTGAAGACGCGCGTCCATCGGGCCAAGAAATTATTCAAACAGGCGTATGATGAACAACACTATGACTAACCCATCCACCATCGAGCAGAATGTGATGCGCCGCGTGCGCACCATTTCCATACTCCGTCCGCTCGTCTCGGGAGGCGCGCTCGCCGCGCTCGTGTTCGTCGCCGCGCTGTGGGGCATCGGCAGGGAAGTGTGGGTCGCGAAGGTATTCGAGAACGGCCCGCAGGGGCTCCTTGGGCACACGCGCTACCTGCTCTACGCGTTCGACCATACGCGCCTCATCGTACAGGCGCTTACGCTCGTCACCATCCTCGCCTTCGTGTATCTCGCGCGCAGCGTCGCGCAGGGCATCGCCACCGTTTTGGCGCCGGCGCACGCGTAACGGCGTAACGAAAAAGGCCGGGCGAAAGCCCGGCCTTTTTCGTTACGCTACGCCTCCTTCAGTTTCTCCTGTATCTGCTTCAGGAGCTCTTTCGAGACATCCTTGTGCTCGCGTAGGTACGTGCGCGTGGCGTCGTAGCCGACGGCGAGCTTTTCGCCACCGGCAAGCTTGTAGGTGGCGCCGCTCTTCTCGATGAGGTCGTACTTTTCGCCGAGTGCGATGAGCTCGCCTTCGCGACTGATGCCTTCGTTGTAAAGGAGATCGAATTCGGTGGTCTTGAACGGAGCCGCCACCTTGTTCTTCACCACTTTCACGCGCACACGTCCGCCCACGACCTCCTCGCCCTTCTTTATCTGCGCGATGCGCCGGATGTCGAGGCGCACCGAGGTGTAGAACTTGAGCGCCTTGCCGCCCGGCGTCGTCTCCGGATTGCCGAACATGACGCCGATCTGCATGCGTATCTGGTTTATGAAGATGACGATGGTCTTCGAGCGCGCGACGATGCTCGTCAGTTTGCGCAGCGCCTGGCTCATGAGGCGAGCCTGCTTGCCAACGTGCTGCTGGCCCATCTCGCCCTCAATCTCGTCTTTGGGCGTTAAGGCGGCCACGGAGTCCACGACGATGACGTCCACGTTGCCGCTCCGGACCAGGCTCTCGACGATGTCGAGCGCCTGCTCGCCGGTGTCCGGCTGGCTGATGAGGAGCTCAGGGAGCTTTACGCCTATCTTGCGCGCGTACTCCGGGTCGAGTGCGTGCTCGGCGTCTACGAACGCTGCGATACCACCCGCTTTCTGCGCCTCGGCGACCGTGTGGAGCGCGAGGGTCGTCTTGCCGCTCGATTCCGGGCCGAATATCTCGATGATGCGGCCGCGGGGGAGACCGCCGATGCCGAGCGCTGCATCGAGTCCGATGGAGCCGGTCGAGATGGACGGAATCTTCTCGATCTTACCCGCGCCGAAGGTCGTGATGGCTTCGTCGCCGAACTTGGTGCGAATCTCCTTCAGGGCCTGTTCGATGGATTTCTGCTTCTCATCCTTGTCGACGGCAGCGGCGGCTACTTCCTTCGGAGCTTTAACGACTTTCTTCTTCACAGGCATAGTGGCGTTCAGTTACGGTACGTAAATAGTTCTTGTTTTCGTGACAGAGCGTCCGAAGCGGTCGGTCGCAGTCAGGGTAAGTATAGACCCTCCGGAGGGAAGCGCGAGCGCACTTGAGAAGGCGCCACTCTGGTCCGGCAAGACCGGGGCGCCGTCGAGCGTGAGCGCCACGGTGCGCCCCGCGCGCCCTGAGATGGTCACGAGCCCGCCCGGGATATCCGCATCTTGGGCAGGTGTCATGATTGCGAGGGAAGGGCCGAGCAGGAGCGGGCGCGCTTCCATGAAGCCGTACCCGAGGAGCACGACGAGCAAGGCGGCGATGAGGTAGCGGACCATATGCTAGAAGGTGTCCTCATCCTCGTCGCCTTCGAGCGTGTCGCTCGACGTGCCGCCTAAGGACAGCACTTCGCGAGGCTTCGAACCGTCTGCCGGGCCGATGACGCCCTTGGCTTCGAGCACGTCCATGAGTCGTGCTGCACGTGAGTAGCCTATCTTGAGCTTCCGTTGCAGGTAGGAGGTCGAGGCGCGGCCCGCCTCTTCCACCGCACGCTTCGCGTCCTCGTAGAGGTCATCATCAAGGTCGTCGTCTTCGAATGAGCCGTTTGAAAGACCTATGGTGTCGCCCGCATCTGCGACGACGATGCCGTTGCCTCCCATGTCTATCGAGGCAAGGTCGCCGGCGTTGTGGCTCTTAATATAGGACGCGACTTTCTTCACTTCGGTCTCGGAGATGAACGCACTCTGGAGACGCACCGGCTTCTGCATGTCGCTTGCGAGATAGAGCATGTCGCCGGCGCCCAGCAGGGTTTCGGCACCCGAGCCGTCGAGGATGGTGCGCGAGTCTATCTGCGAAGCGACCTGGAGCGCCATGCGGGTAGGCACGTTCGCCTTGATGAGGCCGGTGATGACATTCACCGACGGGCGCTGGGTACTAAGGACGAGGTGGATGCCCACCGCGCGGCTCATCTGCGCGAGGCGCACAATGGAGCTCTCGAGCTCGCGCGGGTAGCTCTGCATGATGTCGGCGAGCTCGTCGATGACGATGACGATGTAGGGCATCGCCTCAGGCATGTCCTCCGCGCCTTTCTTCTTGGCAGGTTCGAAGACGGAGGTGTGGTAGCTCTCGATGTCGCGGACCTGTTCCGCTTCGAGCACGTTGTAGCGGCGCTCCATTTCCTTGGCCGCCCATTTGAGCGCGAGGATGGTCTTCTTCGGGTCGGTGATGACCGGCGTGAGCAGATGGGGGATACCGTTATAGAGCGTGAGCTCGACGCGCTTCGGGTCCACCATGATGAAGCGCAGCTGGTTCGGGCCGTTCCTATAGAGGAGCGACGTGATGAGCGCGTGAATGGCCACTGACTTGCCCGAGCCGGTCGCGCCAGCGACCAAGGCGTGCGGCATCTTCGCGATGTTCACGTAGTGCGGTGTGCCGGTGATATCGCGCCCGATCGCGGCGAGGAGCGGCTTCTTGCTCTCTTGCCATGAAGGGGAAGAGAGGACGCCGCCCAAGCCCACCATCGCCTTGGTCGAGTTCGGCACCTCGATGCCGACGAGCGACTTACCCGGTATCGGCGCTTCGATGCGCACCGGATGCGCGGCGAGCGCGAGCTCGAGGTTCGAGGCGAGCGAGACGATTTTTGAGAGGCGCACGCCTTCGGCCGGCTTCACCGCGTAGCGGGTCACCGTCGGGCCGACCGACACCTCGTCCATCTCCACGTTTATGCCGAAGTTCTGGAACGTGCGCTTTATGATGTTCGCGTTCGCCTTGATGTCGCCCGTACCCGGCTTACCCTTATCGTCACCCAGGATAGAGAGCGGGGGAGCGTCGTACTCGGCATCGAAGTTCCGGATGCCGGCTGCCGCGGGTGCTACGGTGTCGCTGAAGACGTTCACGACCGGTTCGTGCTCCGGACGAGCCGGTGTCTCGTCTTCGGCTTCCTCATCGTAGGCCTCTTCTCCTTCGTATGCCTCGGCCTCTTCCTCATATGATTCGTCTTCCGTATCGGCGAATGTCTCACCGTCCTCATCGGACTGGCGGCGCTCCTTGAGGCGCTCGAGCGTAGAGGCGCCGGTGTGCGCGAGCGCTTCCCCGAGCGCCTCCAGGTCGCTCACGATGACGACGCCTATCGCGATGATGGCGATGAGCAGTACGAGTGCTCCCCAGAAGCCGAAGAAGCCGTCGAGCGCGGCGCCCACCCAATTGCCCGCCGCGCCGCCCCAGCCGGTGGTGGGGAAGAGCCCGACGAATGCGAGGACGGAGGCAGCGATGAGCACGTACCCGGCCGCGTTCATGGGAGCCAGGGTCGGCTTGCCGAATCCGGCGTAGAGACCAACCGCGATGAGCGCGAGCGGCAGGAAGAATGCCCCTATGCCTACGATAGCGTACGCGAAGGTGAACGCGGCGCGGCCGGCAGGGCCGGCGCCGCCGAAGATGGCGAGGATGAAAAGGACACCGGCGGCCATAAGGACGATGGCGCTTGCCCATCGTATGAGGGCGTCGTATTCCTTCACTTCTTCATCACGACGCGGCCGACGAGCCGCGTTCTTGCGTGCGAGCGCTTTACTTTTCGGACGGGCCATAACGTAACGTATTGTAGCACCCCGTTAGAAGTCGGCCTTGGCCGGCTCGTCCGCAAAAGACAGTCAGATACCGTGAGTTTCGGCCACCGATTACCAAGCCCAAGAAAATCCGGGCATGCCCGGATTTTCTTGGGCCGAGACTTCTAACGGGGTAGCACCGTAGCGCGTACGAAGCCCTCAAAAAGCCACGAACCGTAAAGGTGTCTGTGGAATAACGAGCGCCAATTTCACCGGTAGCGGGGCTGCCAATGACCCCCCCCGAGGAGGGTGTGCTTCAACCCGTCATCCGAGCATCTTTCCTAAGGGAATCGCGCGGGAGCCTGGGCGTCGCGTGCGTATTGCGGACAGTGCCGGGCGGAGTATACTTGTCCTTAATAAACAGTATGACGTCCGATA
>JAKAMK010000020.1 GCA_021812925.1 bacterium
GAATCCGCGCGCACTCTTCGGCGGCGGGCGCTACGACCGGCTCGTCGCACTCTTCGGCGGCGACCCCATCCCCGCCGTCGGCTTCGCGCTCGGCGACGTGACCTTGGCGGACTTCATCGAAACGCATGGCCTTACGCTTAATACCGGCGCGCGGCTCCCGGAGCTCTACCTCGGCACGCCGGCGCCGGGAGACATTCCGGAAGCGCAGGCGTTCGCCGACACCTTGCGTGCCGAAGGCACGCGCGTCTTCGTGAATCTCACCGAGAAATCGCTCGGCGACCAGGTGAAAGACGCCGTGAAGCGCGGCATCCCCTACTTCGCAGCCTACGGCGCCGACGAGGTGGCGAACAACGCCGTGCGCGTGAAGACCTTAGCGACCAGCGAGGAGACCGCACTTGAAGTATCCGCTATCCCTAATTTCGTTCGGTAATGCACTACATCGTTTTTGACATCGAAAGCATCTCGAAGAGCGGCTTTAACGCACGTGGTCGCGTGGACGTAGAAGACCAGGAGCTGACCCTGCTTGCGCTCTACGACTCTGAAGACGATTCGTACAAGTCCTACCTGCGCGAAGAATTGCCCGAGCTCTGGCCGCTCCTCGAGCGCACCGACCTCTTGATAGGTTACAACTCCGACAATTTCGATATCCCGCTCTTAAACCGCTACTACCCCGGCGACCTCGGGCACATCCGCTCGCTCGATCTCATGGCTGAAGTGTACGAAACCCTGGGCCGGCGCCTGCGGCTGCAGTCGCTCGCTGAAGCGACCTTGGGCAAAGGCAAGAGCGGCGACGGCCTCAAAGCGCAGGAGTGGTGGGCCGAAGGAAAGATAGAGAAGGTACGCGAATACTGCATTCAAGACGTAAGAGTCACGAAAGAGCTCTTCGATTACGCCCTCGCGCATGGCGTACTCAAATACAAGGACCTGCGCGAGAAGCGCGACATCAAGCTCGACACGACCCACTGGCTCCTTGGCGTGGGCACGACCGCACCGGCCATAACCCACACGCTTAAGCTCTAACTGCCATGAAGCCGTCTACCACTATCCCGCTCGCCATCGTTATCGGCGGCATCATCGTTGCCGCCGCAGTCTACTTTTCCGTACAACGCGCCGAGCCGTCTACGAGCTCAGGTCAGGGGAATCCCGCAGCCGTCCGTCCTGTAGACGTGAGCGACCACATCCTCGGTAACCCGGCCGCGCCCGTGAAGATCGTCGAGTATGCCGACTTCGACTGCGAGTACTGCAAGGGATTCGACACGACGCTCCATTCGGTCATCGCAAACGATGCGGGTAAGGGCCAGGTGGCATGGGTATTCCGCGAGTTTCCACTCACGGAGATTCACCCGACCGCTCTCGAGCAGGCTCGTGCCGCCGAGTGTGCTGCCAAGGTCGGGGGTAATGAGGCGTTCTGGAAGTTCGCCGACCTTCTCTACCAGAACCAACCCGCAGACCCTCAGAACTATGGCGCGTATGCCGCACAAGCAGGCATCGGGAGCGACACGTTCGCGACCTGTATTGAAAACGCGTCTTCGACCGTGGATGCCGCTATAGAGGCCGACCGTGCGAACGCACTCGCGTCCGGCGCGCTCGGCACGCCGTACTCGCTCATTCTCGTCGCTGGCCAGGCACCGGTCGTCATGGATGGCGCCTACAGCTACGCCGCCGTCGAACAGCTCGTGGAGCAAGCACTGCAGTCCGCCGGTAACTAGTCCTTGAAGAGCTCGAGGAGCGCGTCGTATTCGCTCGCTTCTCCCTTGTGCCACTTTCCTTCGCGCAACTCGCGCACCATGCCGTCGAAGGCATCGAGCGCTGCTTCCTGCCCTTCCTTGCCGAGCGTAATCGGTACCCGTTTCAATCCGTCTTCCGAGATGCCGATGAGCACCGCTCCCGTAACCGGCTCCCCATCCGCGGCAAGCAGCGCTGCGTAGAGCGCAAGCTGGCGAACGTACTCCTCGTTCTTGGCGGAGACCGTGCTGCCGGTCTTGAAATCCGCGACCACGCGCTCGTTCCCGTCCTTGAACACCGCGTCTATCTTCCCAGAAAGCACGACCGGCTCGCCATCCACCTCGCGGGTCATCGAGAAGCTTTGCTCGATATGGAGTGGCGCACCGAGGCCCGGCAATCCTTCTCGAGAAGCGTCGAGGGAACGTCGCGCCTCGATGCGCAGCTTGTCGAACGTCGCGTCACGCGGAAGAAGCGAGCGCGCGAACGTGCTCTCAAGCGCCGCATACGCCGCTTCAAGTGGCTCGCCAGCAAGGAGCACGGCAACCGCCGCGTGCACGGCAGAACCGTACGTAAGTGCTTGCGCGGGCGGCTCCTTGATGCGTAGCACGCGTCGAGCAAAGAACGTCGGCGGTGACTTGATGAACTCGTTTACCGCCGAGGGCGAGATGCCTTCGCTTACGAGGTACGCGTGGGTGAGTTCCTCGACCTTTGCGGGCGCGTCGATAGCGCAGTGGAGGAGCGGCAACGCCTCGCCCGCCGCTTCCGTTTCCGGGAGATTAAGCGGCACAAGACCCGTGAGCGCCCGCTCGCGCCCCGTGGCGCTCTCGTGCGCATACGAGAGGTATGCGTGATCCTTCGCGCGCGTGAGCGCCACATAGAAGAGGCGGCGCGCATCGTCAAGCGATTGCGTATGCTCGAACGGCGACGGGATCATGCTGGCCTTCCCTCCTTTTTCCCAGGCCTGTTCGGTCGCGTCCGGGATGACAACCTCGGCGAATTCCATGCCTTTCGCCTTGTGCACAGTGATGACCGTCACGAACCCTTCGCGCTCGGTTACCGAGACCTTAACGGGAGAAAGGCCATGTTCGCGCGCCGACAGGAGCGCCTCCATGACCTCTCCGAGACGCGCTCCTTCCGAGAGGAGCGCTGCCTCCTCGAGGTGCTGCATGAGCTTGCGCACGAGCGCGATGTCGTCGAGATGCTCGGCGTGCGAGAGCAGGTACTCGCGCGCGCCGCTTTCAGCGAAGAGCAAGGAAAAGCATGCAGCGGCAGGCAAGGAGAGGCTCGCCTTAAGCGCGCGGTCGAGCACCTGTGCGACCTCCGGATACTCTTTCGTGAGGCGCGGCCGGAGGTCCTTATCGCTCGTGGTACGCAGGAACACCGCGCGCTCCTCTACGGCTATCGGCCACCACGGAGCCAAGAGCGCCTCCCGGAGGCTCCCGGTACGCGTGGGGTCGCCCACGTAGGTGAGGAGCGCGAACAAGGCGCGCATGACAGGCGTGCCGGTGAGCGAGAGGTCGCCTGCCCGGAGCGTCGCGATGCCCTTGGCGCGAAGCGCCTCGGCGAATACGTCCGCGGTATCGTTCGTGCGCGCGATGACCGCTATCTCGTGCGCCGGTACGCCCGCAGCTATCCGCGCCTCGATGAGCGTCGCTACCTTCGTACGCTCCTCGAGCGGGTCCTCTGCAGTGAGCACGGTGACCGCTTCCTTCCCTTTCCCGCGCACTGCTGAAAGCCGCACGTGCTCCCCGGTATCCGCGATGACTTCGTGCGCCGTGTCGAGGATGCTCTGATACGAACGGAAGGACGACGTGAGTGCGATGGTCGTCGTGCGCGGAAATAGTTCCGTAAAGCTCGAGAAACCTCCGAGGTCCGCTCCCTGGAACCGATAGATGGCCTGTTTCTCGTCTCCCACGACGAAGAGGTTCGGATGGTCGTCATAGGCGAACAGCTCGAGGAGCTTGTGCTGCAGCGCGTTCGCATCCTGGTGCTCGTCGGCAAGCACGTACTGGTACCGCTCCTGCAAATCTGCACGTAATTCTTCGTTCGCCCCGATAGCACGGATGGTGCCCGCGAGCAGGTCCGCGAAGTCTTCGAGTCCGTGTTCGTCTTTGAGTTCCTGGTATTTCTCGAAGACGCGCGCGGCTTCCTCCACTTTATCGAATCGGGCCACCTTCTCGAGCCCCGCCTTCGTAAGCTCGCCCGCCTTCTCACCGCGCTTGTACTGAAGCGACTCGTCGGAAGCGAGTGCGCGCGCCGCCTCTTTCCCCCACGTGCGGTACGCCTCAAGCGAGACGTCCTCGCGCACGAGATTGTCATAGAGACGCGCCAAGTCTCCGAGATACGTGTACGGCGCCTTGGCAGGACGCAAGGTATCGATAGCTGCCTGGTCGATGGCTGCGCGCATGAGGAGCGTCCCTTCCACGTCGCCCATGAGCCGCCGCTCGCCCTTGTCTATGAATGCTTCCGGGTATTCGGCGCGCACGAGTTCTGCGAACCCGTGGAAGGTCGTGACGGTCACTTTGCGCGCTGCTTCGCCCACGACGCCGGCAAGCCGGCGTCGCATCGTACGCGCAGCCGAATCGGTGAACGTGAGCGCGAGAATGGCATCCGGCTTCGCTTGCGTCACGCGCAGGATGTTCGCGATGCGCAGCGTGAGCACGTGCGTCTTCCCCGTGCCCGGGCCCGCAAGCACCATGACCGGCCCTTCGACCGTATCCACCGCCTGCTTCTGTTCAGGATTGAGCCTCGTATACGCGTCCTCGAACGCCTTGGTCGTCGGCATATCGTAGCTCAGTGTACCACTACCCCACGCCCGAGCCTTCGCCCGGACCACGGCATAAACGCTCGCTTTCCTGGGTATAACCCCCTTGCACGAAGGCCTAGGCAGGCGTAGGATTGCCCCTGTTGGCGTCAAGGGGGCGCCAATTCACATGCAGTAGGCTTGGGAGGCCACATGTCGAATACAGTTGCAGATGCTCTTTTCTTTTCGATCTCGGACCTCGAACTCTACAAGAAACTCGAATCTCTGAGCCAGGAGTACTTTCCTGACCAGACCTTTGCGTTTCTCGGCAGCACGTTCGAGGATGCGGCAGACTGGCGTCCTGGGCAAAAGGGCGGTCTTCTGCCGACCTCACGCCTCTTGTGGCGTTGGGTTCACATGAATGAGCGCACGGAACGCATCTATATTCCCGCCATCAAGAGCGGTAAATTCGATGCGGTCTTCGTGCACGAACTCGGGCGCGAAGCACGGATGTATGCCATCCGGCATCGCGACTGCCCGCAGACGCTGCGCTTCCACAAATCACTCGTGGAACAGCGCCTCGTCTCGCAAGGCGGCAAGCCACCGGACGCCTACATCGCCGTCCGTCCGACGAACCCGCGTATCGTGAAGGCGGATATGGAATATTTCGCCGACCCGAAACAACGCATCCACTACCTCGAGACGCATTCCGTCACGGAACAGCTTGAAGAGATGATAGCGTTCCTCGTGAATGAAATCGCTGCGCGCAGACGCAGCATACGAGTGGCTGTCGCGTGAACATGCCGGATCGAAAAGGAACAGGCCCGCCTGGCACATTGCCGAGCGGGTCTTTCCATACCTTTTGACCGGAAAATCTTAGAGGTCCGTACCCGAGTAGGAGAGGCTGAGGCTCTTATTGCAGAGCGGGAAATCGGGGACGATGTTGCCTGGGCCTATCTCGCCGAAGAGTGGCCAGTTCGAGAACGACGGATCGCTTATAGCGAGACGCTCGATGGTGCCGCCCTCGCCGATACGTACGAAATCCATGATGGTGCCGCGGAAACTTTCCGCCCAGCCGAGCGCTTCGCCCGCTTTTGCAGTAACTTTCACGACCGTCTCCCCTGCTGGAAGATCCGCAAGCACCGCGCGGATGAGACGGAGCGATTCAGCGACTTCGCGCGTACGCACTCGGAAGCGCGCAGCGACGTCGCCTGCGCTCTCGGTGACGATCTGAGGCGCGAAATCTGCATATGCTGCATAGGGGTGGTCGAGGCGCGCGTCGAGCGCGACGCCCGAGGCACGCGCCGCGATTCCGCGCGCGCCGTAGGCGCGCGCGGCCTCCGCACTAAGCACTCCGGTAGTCTCGAAACGCTCCATGAGGCCGTCGCTTCCGAACGCGATGTCGAGAATCGCCTCGAGCTCACGCTCGCTCTTCGCAAGCTGCGCGAGGAGCTCTTCCGCTCCACGCACGCTCACATCGTGCGCGCCACCGAGTACGACCGCGCCACGGAGATACCGGTGGCCGACGAGCGTCTCGAACGTGCGGCGCAATTCCTCAAGCATGCGGAAACCCTGTGCGGCCATGAACGAGAAGCCGGTGCCGTTGCCGGCCATGTTGCCGATGTCGAAGAGGTGCGCACCCACGCGCTCGAGCTCGTTCCAGAAAACCCGGAGCCGCTTCGCGCGCTCGGTAATCTTCGTACCCGTCGCGCGCTCCACTGCTTCCGCGTACGCGAGCGTGTGGCCCACGACCATGTCTCCCGACACGCGCTCTGCAAATGCGAACGCCTCCTCGGGCGTCTTCCCCTCGACGAGCTTCTCGACGCCCTTGTGCTTGAAAAAGAGTTTGCCTTCGAGCGTGAGGATGCGCTCGCCGCGCACATTGAAACGGAAATGCCCGGGTTCGATAATGCCAGCGTGTATAGGCCCGACCGGAATCTCGTACACGCCCTGGCCGGCGACCGCGTGCATGGGGTACGGCTCGTTCGCGTGCGTGAGCTTCGTGTCCCACGCGAAGTCCTTGCGCAAGGGGTACATCTCGGCCGGGATATTCTCGTGATGCTCAAGACGACGCCAGTCAGGATGCCCTTCCGCTTTGACACCGAACTGATCAGACATGAGACGCTCGAACCAATGCGCCGCCATCACCGTGCGCGTGAGCGATGGGTACGACGGTGCATCGGCGGAGAGCACCGAGCGAAGCGTCAGGAACCCATCACCCGGGACCGAGAAGACTGCATGCACCGCGAAGCCCCCCGCAGCCTGCGTGCGCTCGTCGGTCGCATACATGAGCGCGAGTGGCGCGCCTAGGGCTACTGCACGCGTCGAAAGCGACGCGAGCTCGACTGCCGGCACCTCTATTGGCGCAGCCGCGTACGCGAGCCCGAGTTCATTGCAAAGCGTTTCGATAGTCATAGCAAAAAAGAATTAGAGGATGGATGCCGCGACGTGCGCGATGACGGGGAATGCGGTGCCTGCGAAGAGCGCGGCGCCGAAGCAGACGATGAGGAGCGCGTGGAGCGCCATCGCCGCGTGGGCGCTGTTCCAGCGTTCAGGCTCGATCGCGTGCTCTACCGCGGCCGTCTCGCGCGCGAACAGGAACGGGAAGAATGCCTTCGCGAAGCCGATGAAGACGAGCACGAGCGCGAAGAGCACCGGTACGACGAGGAGCGGATGGAGCGCAAGCGCGTTGCCCGCGAGCAGGAGTTCGCTCATGAATAAGGGCGAAGGCGGTACGGCAAGCAGCATGAGGAGGCCGATGAGGAAGAAGCCTGCGGTGTACGGAAGCGCTCGGACGACTCCGCGCACGCGGTCGAACTTCGTGCTCTTGAAAGAGAGCAGGATATTCCCCGCCCCGAAGAAGAGCATCGGCTTCGCGAGCGTATGGCCTATGAGGTGGATGAGCGCGATTATCGCGCCCGGTGCGCCGAGACCGAGCGCGAATGTCGTGAGACCCATGTGCTCGATAGACGAGTACGCGAGGAGGCGCTTGTAGTCTGCCTGCACGAGGATGAAAAGCGCCGATACGAAAGTCGTGAGCGCGCCGAACGAGAGCAGGAGCGTCGCGGTGTAGGAGGAGCCGCCGAGCGAGAGGTCGGTGAGGCCCTTGAAGCGCAGGACGGCGAAGAGCGCGGTCGTGAGCAGGATGCCCGAGAGCATGCCGGAGATGGGCGACGGCGCGCTCGAGTGCGCGTCTGGGAGCCACGCGTGCATCGGCACGAGGCCGACCTTCGTACCGTAGCCGACCACGATGAACGCGAACGACAGGCGCATGAGCGCGCTCGGGAGCGTATGCGCCGCGGCGAGCAGGTTCGAAAAACTGAGTGCGGAGATACCGGTAAGACCGCCTGCGGACGCAGCCGCGTAGGTAAGCACGACACCCATGAGTCCGAGCGCGATACCGGTCGAGCAGAGGATGAGGTACTTCCAGGCCGCCTCGAGCGCGCCCGGTCGCTGGTAGAACGCGACCAAGAGCGCGGTCGTGAGCGTCGTCGCCTCGAGCGCGACCCACATGAGCCCAAGGTTGTCGGAGACGACGACCACGAGCATGGAGAGCACGAAGAGCGCGGCGAGCGAGCCGTAGTGCCGCGCCTGGGAAGGCGTCACGACGCCTTCATGCCCTTCTTCCGAGAGGTAGGACACGCTCGAGAGTGCCGCCGTCCATCCGACGAACGTGATGAGAAGGACAAGTAGCCCCGCAAGCGGGTCGAGGTACCAGAGACCGCCCGCGACCATAGGCGCGCTCGTGAGCGCCGGAAGACCGACGAGAAGCCCGAGCAAAAACACGACCGAGCTGCCGAGAAACGAGAGCAGTGCGGCACCGCGCACCGTGCGCGCGTAAAACGGCACGAGGGCGGCGAGGAGGGCTGCACTGATGAGGTAGGTTGTGTACATGGAACTCATTTCGAAAATAATGGCGAGCGGAAACGGCAAAAACCCGTCGCGAGGGTCAATGAGGGCGTTTTGGCGTACTCGAAGTACGACAAGGCGGCCGAAGCAGGGCCGCAGCAGGGTTTTTGCCGTTTACGCTGCCAAGCATTTGGATGGTCGTGCATACTAGTGCGGTTATTTTCGAAATGAGTTCCCTTAGCCGATGAGTTCGTTCAGGAATTCGGTCTCGAGAGACGCATGCTCGCGATGCGCACGACGCGCAAATGCGAGCACGAGCACGAAGAGTACCGAGAGGTCGAACAGGATGCCGAGCTCGACTAGGAGCGGCATGCCTCCCGTGAGCGCGAGCCCGAGCGTGAAGACGCCGTTCTCGACCACGAGGAAGCCTGCGGCGAGCCCGACCATGTCCTTGCGCGACACGAGCATGATGAACCCTATAAAGAGGAGCGCTATCGAGGACGCGAGCACGACATGGGAGACGCCCGAGAGCGCCACGGTGCGCGCGATGTAGCCTGCGAAGAAGATGGCGAGGAGCGAGGCAAAGGCGAGCGTCGTCGGGCGCAAAAATGACGCGAGACGCTCGCTCATGCCGTGTGCGCGCACGGTCTCGACGAGCCAACGCGGGATGAGGCCTCCCTTGAGCACGAGGATGACCGCCGCGACTGCGTACGCCGCGAGGTCGTGGTGCACCGCCGCGAAAAGCGCGACGGCGACAGCGAGCAGGACGCCCTGGAGCGAGTAGAGCGTGAAGAGCGTCTTCAGGCGCATGCGGCTCGCCATGAGGAAGGCGGTCACGGCCATCCCGGCAACGCACGTCTGCATGAGGAAAGTGAGTTCCATAAGCCGGTTAGTTATATGAAGATGCGCATGAGCACGAGCGCGAAGCCGACGAGCGCCACGATGAGCGCGAGCGAGAGGTACTCCTGCATGCGATAGAAGCGCATCTTCACGATGGTCGACTCGATGAGCGCCACGAGGAACGCGGCGAGCACGAAGCGCACGACGAACCACACGACCGTCGCAATAAGCGAGAACGCGCCCGCATGCACGAGCCCGAACGGCAAGACGAGCGCCATGAGGAAGAGGCCGAGCACGGTCAGTTTCACCGCCGAGGCGAACTCGAGGAGCGCGAGGTATGGCCCAGAGTACTCGAGCACCATCGCTTCGTGCACCATCGTGAGCTCAAGGTGCGTCGCCGGGTTGTCGACCGGATACCGCGCGTTCTCCGCGAGCGTGACGAGGAGTAGTGCGACGAGCGCGAGAATGAGCGGGAGCACGGTCACGTGCCACGAGCCGCTCGCGAGGTGGCCGACGATCGCGTCGAGGCTCCATACGCCCGAGGCCGCCGCGATGGTCGCGAGGCTCACATAGAGCGCCGGCTCGACCAAGGCAGCAATAGTCATCTCACGGGAGGCACCCATGTTGCCGAAGGTGCTCGCCGTATCCATGCCGCCCATGACGAGGAACGCGGAGCCGAGCGCCATGACGCCTCCCACGAGGAAGAGGTTCGAGAGCGCGTCGGGGATGACGCCGAACGCAAGCGAAGGGATAGCGAACGCGAGGAAGACCGCGGTCGCAGCGACCACGAACGGCACGAGTCGGAACACCCACGAGCTGTAGCGGGAGATGGTCATCTCCTTCTTGAACAACGAGAGGAGCGCGAAGTACGGCAGGAACGGAGACGCGCCCTTGCGATTCTGGAAACGCGCTTTCATGGTGCGCACGAGCCCGAGCATAAAGGGCGCGAGGAGGAGCGTAAGGACACCCTGAACGAGGAAAAGGGCCGTGTTCATAGCGCGA
>JAKAMK010000021.1 GCA_021812925.1 bacterium
CCCTCCGGCGACCTCCACATCGGCAACTACTTCGGCGCACTGAAGCCTTTTGTCGACCAGTACCGTGACTACCGGAGCTACCTCATGGTGGTGGACTACCACGCGCTCACCTCGCTCAAGGACCCGGAGGCACTCCGCCGGAATACGGTAGAGGTCGTGAAAGACTATCTCGCTGCAGGCGTCGACCCGAAGCAGGCAACCATCTTCAAGCAGTCGACCGTGCCAGCGCATACCGAGCTCGCGTGGATATTCGACTGCCTCGTTTCTGTGCCATTCCTCATGCAGGGCCACGCGTACAAGGACAAGGTCGCGAAAGGGCTCGAGGCGAACGCAGGACTATTCACGTATCCCATGCTCATGGCTGCGGACATCCTCCTTTACGACACCGACGTCGTGCCGGTGGGCGAGGACCAGCGCCAGCACATCGAGTACGCGCGCGAAGCCGCCATGAAGTTCAACAACTCGTTCAGCGAACTGTTCAAAGCGCCGAAGGAGAAGATACTCACGGGCGTCGGCGTCGTGCCGGGCACCGACGGCAAGAAGATGAGTAAGAGCTACAAGAACACCATCCCGCTCTTCGGCTCGAAGGACGAGCTCGCGCAGGCGGTCATGGGCATCGTGACGGACTCCTCCGGCGATCGTCCGGAGAATGTGTATGCCATTCACAAGCTCGTGCGCGACGAGAACGAACTTAATACCATATATGGTATCAATCGCGGCAAGTATAAAGGGCTGAAGGAGGCGCTCATCGAGGACCTTGACCGCTACCTCGCACCCATGCGAGAAAGGCGCGCGAGCATCTCGGACGCGGACGTCGCTCGCATTCTCGAAGACGGTAGTCGCGAAGCGCGCGCGGTTTCTGATGCGAAGATGGAGCGCGTGCGCAAGGCCGTCGGCGTCGCCTGAAAGAAACTTCCGACTCGCGCGTCTAGTTCTCATAGGCGGCCACATCACCCAGCCGGGAGTTCCTTCATGCCGGACTCGGAAAAAGCGAACGAATTAATTTCCGCAAGGCTACCTGAGCCCAAAGAGGATACAGCCAAACCGACGGACCAGAAGACGGCGAAGCCGTTCGATGCGTTCCGCATGATTGGCACCGAACCACCGAAGCGACGGTTCATGGATCCTGGGTTCCCATTCTGACGTACTGACATGAACGCGCCCGCAGCCCTTCCGGCTGCGGGCGTATTTTGTGCAGTACTTGATTATTTACAAATATGATGTAGTATAACTGCGGACTCGCAAAAGCCAAGGAGGGCACACAATGCGAAGGTTCCCACTCGCTGATTCTGCGGGGTTCCTATCCCCGCAGAATCAGCACATGGATATCCGGAAACCGAATCCGGATACCATCGACATCATCGGTATCACGAGCGTGCCGCCGTTCCCGCAGTTTTATGCGGGAGATGCGGCAGTCGAGTACCAGCGGCAGTTCAGCCGTACGATGCTCCAGCGCGGCATGCGTGAAATACGCAAGCCGAGCGACGTGCTCCAGGAGGGTGTCGGCGTCGTGTTCTGCATGCAGCACACACCGACCGACATCACCCTCGAGCACTTGCGCCTGCTGTCTGCATTTGGCGTTCGCTTCATGGCGCTCGCCTACGCGAAAGCAACGCCGTTCGGCGGCGGCTACCACGAGGACGCGCGGCTCACGCCGCGCGGGAAGGAGGTCTTACAGATGATGCACAGCTACGGCATCACCGCGGACCTGTCTCACCTCGGGCCCCGCATGGCACTCGATGTCCTCGAGTACACGTACGCGAAGCTGCCCGGCATGAAACCCATGCTGTCGCACTCCGCCTGTAGCGCTGTGCATCCGCATCCGCGTAACGCCTCGGACGAGGTGCTGCGCGGGGTGGCGAACGCGGAGGGATACGTGGGCATCCCCGTACTCTCCCCGTTCCTCGGGCAGCAGGGCAGCGACCCATTCGTGCAGCTGCGTGAACACGTCGCGCATGCAAGACGGACATGCGGTAGCGATCTGGTCGGCATAGGCTCCGATAGCCAACACTTCGACATGACCATGCACGAAGAGCGAGCTATCTACGACTTCATGTCGGAGCGCGTTCCGAACCACGACATGTACTGGCCCACGCGCGACGAAACAATCGTGACGATGGGAAGCAAGCTCATGCCGCTTATCAGGCAAAATCTCGACCCGCAGCGATTGCATCGCACGAATCAGCTGACAGTAGGTCTCAGCTATGCCTACTACCTGCTGCGCGCCTTGCCGTCGTAATGCACCTTTCCGGCCGGACCCTTTCGAGGGCTCCGGCCGGCATTTTTTGTGGTATTTTAACGGCATCATGGAACGAACACTCATCGGGGAACTCGCGCAGAAGGCCGGCGACACGGTCTCCATTTCCGGCTGGGTAGACGTACGCCGCGATCAGGGCAAGCTCGTGTTCTTCGATTTCCGCGACCGCTCGGGCTCGGTGCAAGGTGTCGTCCTCCCGGGCTCTCCGGCGATGGAGACGGCAAAAGAGTGCCGCAGCGAGTATGTGGTCCGCGTCGAAGGCGTCGTGAATAAGCGCCCCGAGAAGAACGTGCAGGCGGGGAAGCAGAACGGCGACATCGAGCTCGAGGTGAAGGGCATTGATATCTTTTCAAAAGCGGACGGATTGCCGTTCGACCGCGATGCGGAGCTCAACCTCGATACCTACCTCGACTTCCTGCCGCTCACCCTGCGCGGCGACAAGGAGCGGGCCGTGTTCAAGGTGCAGGCGGAAATAGCGAAAGCGTACCGCGCGTTCCTCGACGGCGAGGGCTTCACGGAATTCCAGTCGCCGAAACTCATCGGTGACGACGCGGAGGGCGGCGCGAACGTCTTCGAGGTTCCGTACTTCTACGGCAAGAAGGCGCACCTCGGCACCTCGCCGCAATTCTACAAGCAGATCATGGTCGGCGTCTTCGAGCGCGTGTACTCGATCGGCAACGTCTTCCGCGCGGAGAAGCATGCGACTTCGCGCCACCTGAACGAGTACACCTCGATGGACGTGGAGATGGGCTTCATCAAGGACCATCGCGATGTGATGGCGCTCGAAACGCGCCTCATGCGGCACATCGCCGACCATCTCCACAAGAACTGTGCGGCCGAATTCGCCCTCCACGGTGCGACGATTCCCGCTGTGCCCGAAGAGATACCGAGCATGAAGCTGCGCGAGGCGCAGGAGCTCATCTTTAAGGAGACGGGCGAGGACAAGCGCGGCGAACCCGACCTCGAGCCCGAGGACGAGCGCTGGCTGTGCGAGTGGGCTGCACGCGAGAAGGGTAGCGACTTCGTCTTCGTGACGCACTACCCGGTGTCGAAGCGCCCGATGTACACCTTCGAGGACCCCCTCGACAAGGGATTCACGAACTCTTTTGACCTCCTCTTCCGCGGCGTCGAAATAACGACTGGCGGCCAGCGCCGCCATGACTACGAGTCGCTCGTCGAGGGCATCCGTGCGAAGGGCCTCGACCCGGAGAAGTTCGCGTTCTACCTAGAGGCCTTCAAGTACGGCATGCCCCCGCACGGCGGCTGGGGCATGGGCCTCGAGCGACTCACCCAGAAGATGCTCGGTCTTGCGAACGTGAAAGAGGCTACGCTCTTCCCGCGCGACATCAACCGCATCGACATCCTCTTGCACGGAGCTGAGGAAGCTGCACCCGAGGCATGAAGCTCTTGTTTTCCGCAAAGCCCCTCAATGACGCCCCAAAGGCGTACGTGAGGGTCCGCCTGACCGAGGAGAAGTCCGGCACGACGCGCACGGTGCGCGAGAACGGCGCGACCACGCTCGAGATCGGCGTCGGCCTGTGGAAAGACATCGACCGCCGGAAATTCCAACTCATCCCGCGCCGCGCCGTACTCGCGGCCCGTGCCGCGGGCGCGACCCGCATCGCGCTCGCCGTGCCGCGCTTCCCAGAGCTCGAGTCCGTGCCCGTCGTGGAGCGTGCCTCACTCATCGCCGAAAATCTCGAGCTCGCGAACTACGCATTCCGCACTTTTAAATCTAAACTGGACGAGGACGCGCCACAGCTCGCCGAGGTACTCCTCTCTGAGACGACGAAGGACACTGAGCGCGGATACCTACGCGGCCAGACAATAGGGCAGGGCGTGAACGCCGCGCGAGAACTTTCGAATACGCCCGGCGGCGACATGACGCCCACGAAGCTCGCCGCAGCCGCCAAGGCAGCGGCAAAGGGCCTCCCGATAACCGTGCGGACGCTTCGCCGGAAGGAGCTCGAGCAGCTCGGCATGGGCGCACTCCTCGGCGTCGCGAAGGGCTCGAAGGAAGAGCCGACGTTCACGGTGCTCGAGTACAAGGGCGCGAAGGGGAAGCCCATCGTACTCGCGGGGAAGGGCATCACGTTCGACACGGGCGGGCTTAACCTGAAGCCTTCGGCACACATCTACGAGATGCACATGGACATGTCAGGCGCAGCGGCCGCGATTCACGCGACCGTGCTCGCAGCAAAGCTCAAGCTTCCGCAGCACGTGGTCGCACTCATCCCGAGCGCCGAGAACGCGACATCGGGTGAGAGTTACCGCCCCGGCGACATCCTGAAGTCTCTTTCCGGCAAGACCATCGAGGTGCTGAATACGGACGCTGAAGGCCGCCTCATCCTCGCGGACGCGCTCACCTACGCGAAGCGCCTCGACCCGGCGGTCGTCATCGATATCGCGACCTTGACGGGCGCCTCGATGGTCGCGCTCGGCCTCCACGCGAGCGGACTCCTCACGAGGGACGATGCGCTCGCCGAGACCCTTCTTTCGAGCGGGGAGGCGAGCGGAGACTACCTGTGGCGGCTCCCACTCTGGGACGAGTACGAGTCGATGGTGAAGAGCGACTTCGCGGACCTCGCGAACATCGCACAGGGCGAGTCGGCGAAGTACGGCGGCGCGACCGAGGGCGGCATCTTCCTCTGGCAGTTCGCGAAAGAGCTCGGCGTCCCCTGGGCGCACCTCGACATAGCGCCGCGCATGACGAGTAACAGCCAAGACCTCCTCGCGAAGGGTGCCCTCGGCGCACCGGTCCGGCTCCTGGTACACTGTATCGAGCAATGGAAACGGTAACGCCGTACACCGGGTTTCAGATACATACCGAGTCATACCAGGGCCCGTTCGAGCTCGTGCTCGACCTTATCGAAGCGCGGAAGCTCCTCGTGAACGACCTCGCGCTCGCGTCCATCACGGACGACTTCATTCAACACGTGCGCTCGCAGGAGTCGTTCCCGGTAGAAGAGACGGCGAATTTCATACAGATAGCGGCAACCCTGCTCCTCATCAAGTCAAAGTCGCTCATACCGGACCTCACGCTCACCGCGGACGAGAACGCGGATGTGGACGACCTGAAGCGTCGCCTCGAGGCGTATGAAAAGGTGCGCGATGCGGCGCGCGAGCTCGGCCGCATCTTCGGGCGCACACCGATGCTCTCGGCGGGGGAGAAAGCTCCCGAGCCGGTTTTCGCTCCCTCGCGCGACCTTTCGAAGGAGGCGCTCGCCGAGGCGCTCGCGCGCGTCCTTGCAGCCCGGGAAGCAGTCGAGGAGCTTCCCGAGGCGCGCGTGAAGCCGATGGTTTCTATAGAGGAGATGATGGACCGCCTCACCGACCGGGTGCAGCGCGCCATGACGCTCTCGTTCAAGGAATTTGCCGGCTCGGCGAAAGAAAAGGTCGAGGTCATCGTGTCCTTCCTCGCCCTCCTCGAACTTGTGAAGCAGGGCGCGGTCGCTGCCGAGCAGTTCGACCAGTACGGTGATATTCGCATCTCGAATACCGCTTCCACCGCGGTTCCGAAGTACGGGTGAAGTCCCCACAGCCTCCGCGTTGCCCTAGGGGGTCCATGCGGCTAAAATAGGGAGGTGATTACGCCCCCCTCCGCCATCGAAGCCCTCCTGTTCGCCTCCGGCGAGCCGCTTGAGAAGAAGCGGCTCGCGGCGCTTCTCGGCGTGTCTGCGGAGCAGCTTGCAACCGCGCTTACCGCGCTTACCGGCGACCTCGAGGGCCGCGGACTCGCGCTCATCGAGACCGAGCACGAGGTCGAGCTCCGCACGAGTCCCGAGGCGGCAGAACTCGTGCAGAAACTCCGCGAGAGCGAACTCTCGCGCGACCTCGGAAAAGCGTCACTTGAAACGCTTGCGGTCGTCGCGTACCAGAGCGGCCCCTCGAGTACCCTCGGGACAGGCGCGACGCGCGGCGAAGTGGACTGGGTGCGCGGCGTCAATTCATCCGCGTCCCTGCGCACGCTCCTTTTGCGCGGTCTCATCGAGGGGCACGAGGACCCGAAGGACAAGCGGCGCATCCGCTACTCGCTCACGACGGAGGCGCTCGCGCATCTCGGTCTCTCACGCACTGCTGACCTCCCGCGGCACGAGGAGCTCACACGTGGGGCAGGGGACGCTATCGCGCAGAGTGCGGCTGCCGAGACGCAAGCACAGGCCGCAGAGGCCCCCTAGACCATGCAGATCGACGAACTCAAGCAGCTGGCTAGCCGTACCCGCGCGACACGCGAGGCGGGCATCGCGCTCCTCCTCGCATCGCTCGTGCTCGCGCTCTTCCTGTTCATTCCGCTTTCGCCCGAGCAGGTAGCAAGTGCGCCGGCGGCGGTTGTGCTCGCCTCGACGACGCCCGACTCAGCGTTCGCGAACGTCCCCATAGAGGCGAAGGCGGCCATCGTGTACGATCTCGCGACGAAGCAGGTGCTGTACGCGAAGAATGCGGACGCCCAGCTTCCGCTCGCCTCGCTCACGAAGCTGCTCACCATGTACGCGGCATTTTCGGAGCTTTCGCCGACCACATCAATCACCATTCCCGAGGACGTCATGGGGCTCTCTGCGCCCCACGCGTTCACGCCGGGACAGCAGTTCGCGCTCGGCGACCTCGCGCGCATCACGCTCACCGCGTCCCTGAACGACGGCGCGGCCGCTATCGCCGAGGCGGTCGCCGCGCAGGAAGGGACCTCCATCCATGACGCGCTCGCAAGCGCGGCTCAGTCGCTCGGGCTCACGGAAACCTACGCGGTGAACGGCAATGGCCTCGACATGAACACCGCCATCTCGGGCGGGTACGGCTCGCCGCGCGATATCGCGGTTCTCGCGGGCGCGCTCGTCGCGAAGGCGCCGGAGGTTGCCGCCGCGACGACGCACCCGACCGCTTCCGCAGTCGACTCGGCGGGGCAATCCTTTTCGGTGAAGAATACGGACCCGGTTGTCGCGAACTTGCCGCACCTCCTCCTCTCGAAGACCGGCTACACGGACCTCGCGGACGGAAACCTCGCGCTCGTCTTCGACGTCGGCATCGGGCACCCGGTCGCGGTTGTCGTGCTCGGGTCGAGCCAGGACGCGCGCTTCACGGACGGACAGGCGCTCGTGGCCGCCACACTCGCGCACTTCGCGGGCGTCCCGTCACTCTAGCTACATGGCGCTTCCCGCAAACATCATAAAAGTGCTCGTGCCGGCGATGAGCGCATTCGCTATTGGCATCCTCTCCGCGCCGTTACTCACGCACTACCTCTTCAAGTACAAGGTCTGGAAGAAAACGACAGGGAAGACCGCGCTCGACGGCTCTGAGGCGACCGAATTCAAGCGCATACGCGAAACGCAGCACGCGGGTACGGAGACGAAGACGCCGCGCATGGGCGGTCTTCTCATTTGGGTCACGGTACTCGTCGTCACCCTCGGCATCTCTCTGCTCGCGCAGACGACAGGCTCAGTCACGTTCGCGAAGCTCGACTTCCTCTCGCGCAGCCAGACCTGGATACCGCTCATCGCGCTCCTCGCGGGAGGCGTGATGGGCTTCGCGAACGACCTCCTCGACGTGAGCCCCTCGGGAGAGCGCGGCGTGCGCCTCTCCACGCGACTCCTCTTTGTCACGGTCGTCTCAGGCGCGATCGGCTGGTGGTTCTATGCGAAGCTCGGCATGACCGCTATCGGCATCCCGACCGATGGCACGCTCGCGCTCGGACCCTTCATCATTCCGCTCTTCATCATCGTCTCGCTCGGCATTTACGCGGGCGGGGTCATCGACGGCATCGACGGGCTCTCGGGCGGCATCTTCGGCGCCATCTTCATGGCGTACGCCGGCATCGCGTACTTCCAGACGCAGTACGACCTCGCCGCATTCTCCGCGACCCTCACGGGGGCCATCCTCGCATTCCTGTGGTTTAACGTCCCGCCCGCGCGCTTCTGGATGACCGAAACGGGCACCATGGGCCTCACTATGACGCTCGCGGTCATCGCGTTCCTCACCGACACGCCGGGCGGCGGCTACGGCGTCGCAGCGCTTCCTGTGATCGCGCTCCCCCTGGTCGTCACCGTGCTTTCGAACATCCTGCAGGTCGCCTCGAAACGCTGGCGAAAGAAGAAGCTCTTGCGCATCGCACCTCTCCATCACCACTTCGAAGCCATCGGCTGGCCGTCCTACAAGGTCACCATGCGCTACTGGATCATCGCCATCGTCTGCGCTATCCTCGGCATGACCATCGCGCTCCTCAAGTAGCGGGGTATGAGGAAATTCGTATCAGGGGACCGCATATTCACGACGCTCGTACTCCTCGTCGCGCTCGCCGGCTTCGCGATATTCTCCTCGGCGACTCTCGGCCTTCTCGCGCGCGAGACGAGCTCGATATCCCACGACATCCTGCTCCAGGCGGTGCTCGGTCTCGGCCTCGGGCTCGCGGGACTCGTCGCGGTGCGCGTCACGCCGCTCAGCTTCTGGAAGCGCTATGCGCCGCATATATTCGCGGCGTCGCTTCTCTTTACCGCGCTCGTCTTCGTCCCTGGCTTAGGCCTCCACGCGAACGGCGCGACGCGCTGGATAAACGTCGGCTTCACGACCGTCCAGCCCGCCGAGTTCCTCAAGATAGGCGTCGTGCTTTTCCTTGCCTGGTGGCTCGCACCGCGCGCGCGGCAGCTGCGTGACTACAAGAAGGGGCTCCTGCCGTTCCTTGCCATCCTCGCGCTTCCGGCGGGACTCCTCCTCGCGCAGCCGAACACCTCGACGACACTCCTCATCGTCGCGACCGCCACGGTCATGTACTTCGCCGCCGGCGCTCCATGGCGCGACTTCGCCATCCTCGTCGGCCTCGCGTTCCTCGCACTCGTCGTGGTCGTCCTCATGCGCCCCTACGTGCTCCAGCGCGTCGAGACCTTCTTCCACCCCTCTGCAAACGCGCTCTCCTCCGGCTACCAGATACAACAGTCGCTCATCGCCGTCGGCTCGGGACGGTTGCTCGGGGAGGGCTTCGGCCAAGGCATCGAGAAGTTTAACTACCTACCGGAACCGGACGGCGACTCGGTGTTCGCCGTGTACGCGGAGGAGACCGGGTTCGTGGGCGCTGTGCTCCTCCTCGCGCTCTTCGTTGCGCTTGCGGCGCGCGGTATCGTCATCGCGGGGGACTCCCGCGACCTCTTTGGCGGCCTCATCGCGCTCGGATTCTCCTTCGTCATCATCATGCAGGCGTTCATAAACATGTCGGCCATGCTCGGTATCATCCCGCTCACGGGACTGCCGCTGCCATTCGTCTCCCACGGCGGTACCGCACTTCTCGCCGTGCTCGTCATGTGCGGCTTCATCCTGAACGTCGCCGCGCACCGGAAAGGGTAGTCGCATTTCTTCAGATTTCCTGCTGTAAACTGCCCACGGTACGCTGTATACTGAGTTCACCATGAAAATCGTGTTCACCGGCGGGGGCTCAGGCGGGCATTTCTATCCCATCATCGCCATTGCGGAGGCTGTGAACGACCTCTCGCGCGAGAAGCGGCTCGTCGAGCCGCAACTCTACTACCTGGCCCCGACGCCGTTCGACGAAGAGGCGCTTTTTGACAACAGCATCCGCTTCATCCGCATTCCCGCAGGGAAGCTCCGCCGCTACCGCTCGCTCGCGAATATTTCCGACAGCTTCATCACGTTCGTGGGCATCATAGCGGCGCTTCTCACCCTGTTCCGCCTCTACCCGGATGTCGTCGTCTCGAAAGGCGGGTACGCGAGCGTGCCCACGACCATCGCGGCGCACCTCCTCGGCATTCCGGTCATCATACACGAGTCGGATGCAAAGCCGGGCCGCGCAAACCTCATGGCGTCGAAATTCGCGAAAAAGATTGCCGTGTCGTTCGACAGCGCGGTCAGCTACTTCCCGAAAACCGCCGCGGGGCGCATCGC
>JAKAMK010000022.1 GCA_021812925.1 bacterium
ACGGGGAACTCCCGTTCCCCGACCCCCTCACAAGCGGGAACCAAAGTGACCTTGCGAGCCTACACAGAAAACCGCCCGAAGGCGGTTTTCTGTATGAACATGATTGAGCGAGATTTACTTGAGAGTCACTTTGGCTCCCGCTTCCTCGAGCTTCTTCTTGAGCTCTTCGGCCTCTTCCTTCTTCATGCCCTGCTTCACCATTGCCGGCGCGCCGTCGACGAGGTCCTTGGCCTCCTTCAAACCGAGAGCGAGCGCCTCCTTCACCGCCTTGATGACGGCGATCTTGTTCGCACCTGCGTCGGTGAGCTCGACGTCTGCCGTCGACTTCCCTTCCTCCGCCGGGCCGGCTGCTGCCGGACCTGCGACGGCGACCGCTGCCGCGGACACGCCGAACTTCTTCTCGAACACCTTCACGAGCTCGGAGAGCTCGAGCACGGTCATCTTCTCGATCTCCTCGACGAGCTTCTTGAACTTCGCCGGGACTTCGACTTCCGCCTCGGCCGCAGCCGGTGCGTCATCCTTCACTTCCGCCTCTCCGACGTTCTCCGTCGGAGCTGCCTGGGTCGTTTCATCTGCCATATAGTGTTTCAGTAAGTACCAAGTTCCAAATCACCAGTTCCAAATCATTTGGTTCTTGGTGCTTGGTTCTTGAGATTTATAACTATGCTGCTTTCTTCTGCGCGATTTTATCGAGTGCAATAACCAAGCCTTGTATCGGCGAGTTTATTACATTCACGAACATGCCGCGGAGGACCGGCGTCGGCGGTATCGTTGCGACTGCGGTTATCTTCTCCGCGTCCGCGAACGAGCCCTCGAAGACGCCGCCGAGGAGCGTAAGCGCCCCCTTCAGCTTCTTGCCGAACTCGTAGACGCCGCGCGCGGGCGCCGTCTCGTCTTCTGCAGTCCACGCTATCGCCACCCCTCCCGGGAGTTCCGGGAGCGTGCCTAGGATGCTGCGCTCGGAGAGCGCCTTCTTGAGGAGCGTCTTCTTGGCGACGAAGTACTTGACCCCGTCCGCCTTGAGCGCGCCGCGCATCTTGGACGCATCCGCGACCGTGAGCTTCGTGAAGCCGACGAACGCGACGGACTTCGCTTCCGCGAGTGCCGCCTCGAGCTTCGCGAGAATCTCGCGCTTCTTGTCTTTCGTGATAGCCATGTTGTAACTAGCTAGTAGGCATTAGGCGCTAGGCGCTAGTTGGATATATCCGCTAGAGCCTAAGGCCTGTCCGAGTGCCTAGTTTCTTTTGTACGAGCGAAAAGGAGTGATCGACCAACCGGTCTCCCTGCGTAAGCTTCACACCCTTGCGGGATACTTACGGTCTTCGGTTCGTACGGGCGGATAGTACCAGAGTGGCGCCACGCCGGCAAGCCGGTACTTGCTTTTACATGAAGAGTGTTGTATCATCTGCACGAATCATTGAAAGGAGGGTCCTTTGGTAGCCACGGTTCCAATGCCGGATGAGCTCTCGGGGCCTGCAGAGGTCACGGAGTGGCTCATGCGGGAACTCGTTCCCGCTCTGCAGGAAAGAAGGTGTCTCAACCTGCTCATTTCCGGGCAGACCCCTTCGCCCCTGGAGCGAGAGCGGCTTCGCGCGTTCGCGCGTGAGACGGGCGGCAGGATCATCAATCCTGACACGCTCGAGTTCGTCTTGCCGCTCGTACGCGACAAGATGCGCGCGCTCGAGCCGCTCGGCGAGGGGAGGTTCCGCTTGCGGATATGACCTTCCAGCACCGGCCGCCCACACACAACGTGGGCGGCCGGATTACTTTTCACGATGCGGCTACCCCGCCGCGGCGCTCGCCACGTGGAGCGCGACGAGCCCGACCGCGATGATGACCGTGAAGCCGGCGGAGAACTTCACGAACTCGACGACGAACGGCAGCATGCGCCGTTCTTTCTTCTGCCAGGATTCGCTACTTGGGGAGGGATTGCTCATAGGCGGTTATTGCGGAAAGGAAATTCGGGTCGGTCGACAGGATGGCCGGATCGAGCGCGCGCAGCTCGATGACGACCTGCTCGGAGGCTGCCTTGTCGCCGAGCAGGAACTCGACCTTCGCGAGGTCGTACCGCATCGCGTAGTTCGCGGGGTCGAACTGCGCCACCTCCTTGAGGAAGAACGCGGCGTCCGGCCAGTCCTGCACCCCCTCATAGTAACCCGCAGCGCGCACGGCAGTGTTCAGGTCGCTCGCGTAGTACTGCTTCCCGGAGGCCGCCTCCTGGGCGGCGCCCGCCGCGTCGCCCGATGCCTGCAGAAGCTCGGCGAGCACGAAGTGCGGTTCAGAGTACGTCGGCACGAGCGCGATGTATTTCGTGATGAGGTCGCGTGCGGCGGCATACCCGGCAGCGCGCGCCGCAGAGCCGATTGGGTGCGTATTCGCTTCGGAAATCGCGAGGTTCACGAGGAGGTACCACGGCTGCGGGCGCTTCGGCGACTCCTTCACCGCGCGCGCGATAGCGGCCGAGAGGAGCGCCTGGTCGACCGAAACGCCCGGGGGCGCGATGGAGAGCACCTGTGCGAGGTAGAGCGCGGTGCGCGCGTCGTAGGGGTACTGCTCGAACTCGGCCGCGAGGATGGATTCGGCGGACTGGTACGCGGTCGTAAGCGACTGGCCCGTGAGCGTCCCGTATGCGTGGTTCGCGTACATGTCGTATGACTCGTAGCCGAACTCGAGGCCGCCGTAGGTGCCGAGCGCCATGCCCGCTTGCATGTACGCGGCAGACTGCGTCGGACTAACGAGCTCTAGCGCATAGCCGTGCGCGAGGTCGTACGCGGCGAGCGCAGGGCGGACCGAGACCGGGATGATGAGCGCGATGAGGATGAGGGCGAAGGGATACGAGAGCAGTCGCGCCATGGGACCGAACGAGAGCGGCTCCGCGCGCGAACCGTCGTCGGAAGCGGCAAGCGCCGCCGAAAGGAGCGCGAGGAGGAGCCAGAACGACGAGACGGTGTCGAAGACGAAGAAGTTCTGCACCGCGTACGCGACGGCGAGAAGCGCGAAGAGGGATGCGTAGCACTTTTCGCTGCGCGCCGCGAAGCGGCGCGCAGCAACGAAGAACCCGGCGATGAGGAGCACGTACAGGATGAGCCCCCCGATGCCGTACTGCGCGGCGTAGTCGAGGAACGCGTTATGGGAACGGTCGAACCATTGCTCTCCGATCTGCGTCGGGTCATAGAACTGATTGAAGAGCACGTCGACGTGCTCGGCCCCGACGCCGAGCCACGGGCGCTGCGCTATCTCGCCGACCATGTGCTGCCAGATGAAGAGGCGGCTCGCGATATCCGGCGACGAGAACGATGCCGTCGCGATGCGCGCGACCGGCTGGAACGGCGCCTGCGCGAGCTCGCTCCGGAACCCGACAAAGAGCCCCGCGAGGACCACGAGCGCTACGAGCGTGCCAGCGCTCCACGAGCGACGCGCGCCCTTCCCTTTCCAGGCGAAGTACCCGAGCGAGACGATGCACACGACCCCGAGTGCGAGCATCGAGCCGCGGGTCGCGGTGAGCACGATGGCTATCACCTCGAGCACGGCCCCCGCCGTCGCGGCGCGGTGCCATGACGGGTGCAGCGTACGCGCCGACGCGAGGGTCGCGAAAAGCGCGATCGTGAGGTACCCGGCAAAGAACGCGGCGTTGCCGAGGAGGCTCCCGATGCGACCGCCGCCGTAGACGAGCCACTCGCCGATGCCGTAGACCGCTACGACGGTGCCCATGAGAGCGACCGCATGGAGGAGCCGTTCGAAGAACCGCCGATCCGCGGATAGCAGGATGAGGTAGAAGCTCGCGACGGCTAAGGAGAGCATGAGGAGGCCGTCGCCGCGCACGAAATCGCTCCAGAAGGAGTGGTAAAACCCGATACCGAAGATGCTCGCGACGTACGCGAGCACGAGAAGCGCCATCGGGACCCACGCCGTCTTGCGCCCGAGCCGGTTCCAGTAAAACGCGTAGCCGTGCGCAGCGAGGAGCGCGAAAGCGCCGAGGGACACGAGCTCGAGCGCGTAAAAGAGGAGTGTCTTCGGGACGAGGTACGGGTAGATGAGTCCGCCCCACACGACGACCGGCAGGATGACCGGTGCGATGAGGAGCCAGGGGAATGCTTTTGCTACGTACTTCATTCTTTCGCCGTGTCGCGGGCGATCTGCGCGTCGATGGCTGCGGCGCTCGACGCCGGCGAGAGCATCTTCACGGTCTGCCACGCCTTCACCGCGTCCGCGTACCGTCCCAGCCCTTCGAGCCACTGCGCTTCGATAGCGAGGATAGAGGCCGTGTCGCCGAACTGGTCGCTCGCGTCCTTCAGGGCTGCCTGTATCATCGCCGTGTCAGTCGGGAACGCCCGCGTGAGGAATGTGAGCCGCTCGATGTGGTACTCGAGCATCGCGGGCTCCACGTGCACCGCATCCGCGTACGCGTCCGCGGCCGTGTGGTATGCACCGAGCTCGTCGAAGAGGTGCCCGAGGTCGGCGTACGCGAGCCCCTTGTCTGGATGGATGTGCACGGCCCTGTCGTAGGCATCGTACGCCGCCTTGCCGTTGCCGAGGAGGTTGTAGTCGTTCGCGATGCCGACGTAGAGGTCGTAGTCATCGTACTGCCCTTTGCCGAGGAGGCTCGTGAGGTGCGCCATATCCGCGTTCGCCTGGTCCACGAGCGCCGTGTTCCCCGTGTACGCGCCCTGGAAATTCCAGGACGCAATCGTGTCCGCCGTGTTTATCGGGAACGCCGGCACGACGACTTTCGTCTCGTACCACCACGCCCCTGCCCCGATGCCAACGACGACCGCGAGCGCGATGACGCTCGCGAACACCTTTCCCCTCACCCCCATCCGGTTCCACATATGCCCCGAGGATACCACAGGGCACGGCGGTCGTGGCTTACCGTTTTCCTGCACGAGGGGGCGGCTAGAGGCGACCCTTTTCGAGTATCCGCCCGCGCAGGACAGCGCCAATGGTGAGCACGACGTAGATGAATCCGAAGAGCTGCGCCTCGAAGGTGTAGTTTGCCGCGGGGTACGAGGCCATGAGCCCGATAGGGTTTATCGAGACCTGCGACAAGAGGTACGTACCAATAATGGCGAGCGGCAGGTACCACTCGCTCAGCTTGAGCCACGCGCGGAATCCGCGTTCGCCTGCAAAGAGAAGCACGACCGCGACGACTGTGAGAAATTCTCCGGCGGCGATGAGGGGGTAGCCGAGGGTGTTTATGTAAGGTGAATTGCAAAAACGCGTTCCATCAAATTCGGCGTAACCGCACACACTCGATAATGATGTCCCAAGAAACCATACCCCACGGTAATACTGTCCTATGAGATACACGACCGCAGCTGTAATGAACACGCCTCCCCTCTCGAGCATGAATCGTTTCATAAAGAATGAATGACGTTCAGTATGGCATGAACCGGCCAGGCGAGGAGCCCGACGAGTTGCGCAGCGCTAGCCCAGAAACTTGGAATATCTCCTGCCGCGTTCAGTGCCGCCGCAGTTTGTGAGACCTCCGAGACAGTCGCCGTTCCCCGGGATGGATGAACGAAGACTGGCTCGATGCGTATCGGCCCGGGCTCCCTCGTGCCGACACCAACCGGCGTTCCCGTCGCCGTCATGAGCGGCGTCGAAGTTTGCGTGCTTGTGGCGGACGGCACCACGACTGCAGGCACTGCTAACGGTACCACTGCGACAGCGGGCGTCGTCGACGAGACGGGCGCCACGAGCGTCGTGGTAGCAGGCTCGGCGGGCGGTTCTTGCTGCATCGCCGTGTCGCTCGCAACCGTCGCTCTCGTACTCGTGCCTGCGTCTGACAAAGGTTCCGCTGGCGCGAGGCCGAGCGCTTTTCTAAGCCACGCGGGCGGACCGTCCGGCCCCCACCCTGCCCCGCCGCCTGCCGGAACCGGCGCCGGCACGGGCACAAGAAGTGCAGGCGGCTCGTACGCATCTATGCCGCCGGTCGCGGGCACGGCCGCGTCGACGAAGCCGTTTCCGTTTTCATCTATCGAGAGCGCAGAAGACGTGGCGGCGAGGGCGTTAACCGAGAGCGTGAGCGCAGTACCGTCCTTCACGGGAAGGTCGGCGAACACCTGGGTCGTGGCAATCGCCGCACCACTGTCGGTCGTCGTACCGAGCTCTATCGTTGCCGGCCCAGAACCGTACCCCGTTGCAGTGACTGCATAGGTTCCCGTACTTGGCAGGTACACGTAGTTCTCGTCATCCATCGTGAACACAGAGCTTCCTGGAATATTCGAGACCGTGCCAGAGAAATCAGTGCCGGGGATTGGTACGACGCCGCTTACGTTGCCATCCGTATCGGTGACTGAAAGGTTGAGCGGAGAGTGGGTGCTGATGACAAACATCGGAAGTGCTCCTCCGGTAGGAATTGTTGTTTTTACGTACGCATTAGCCGACGTCGCTGTCCCCATTAGCAAACTCGTAAGCATCTGTTGCACGGGCTCAGCGGATGCGAGATTTTGATGGAGAATAATTCGCTTTGTTTGGTTTGAGTAGTCCTTACTGTTGAAGTAGTACGCAGCCGCCGTATCACCCAGCGCGCTTGGCGTCCCGACCGTGCCGTCCCCGTCCTGGGTCAGGATGGGCGTGTGGCGCAGCACGTCAGTATAGGTGCAGGACAGTTCCGCGAGGTCTATCTGGAGGCACGAGGACTCCGTTGCGTTCGTATAGGCAAGGCCGCTTGTGGTCGGTTGGCCCCAGCCGGCTATCGCGGTGACCGAGAGCCCTGCGGGCGGCGTCCAGGTATCGAGGTCGGCATGGTCGGCGGTCGCGGACGCGAGCAGGTCGTCGCGGAGCGGCAGCGGCGCGCGCAGGCTCGTGTCGTTGAGTCCGGACACGACACTTTTTACATCCTCAATGAATGACGCGAGGTCGTCCGACGAGAGAATGCTCCAGCCGTACGCACTCGCGAACGGTGCGCTCGTCGTGCCGGTCGAGTCAAAGGTGGCAACCGGGTCTGCGACGTGCGCGAAGTACGCAGGCGACGGCAAGAGATCGTACGCATCCGGGAATCCGCGGGAGACCTTGCGCGCCGTCGCGCTCGAAATGACGAGCCCTAAGCCAGCCTGCTGCCCATCGCCGTGGAGCATCACTCCCAGGTCGGTCGGCGTCCCCCACTGCGGCGACCCGACCATGACGAGCTTGTCGACGAGGTCGCCCCTGCCGTCTGCGACGAGCTTTTCCATGAGCGCCTTCGCGATGAGCCCGCCGTTACTGTGTGCGACAATCGCCACCTTGCCGGTTGCGGAACTCGAGGCCATCTCGCCGACGACATCCTCGAGATACACCTGCTTGAGCGAACCGTCCGATTGGAGCGTCTTCGTGCCGTTATCGACCAGGTCGCGCACGCCGAGCCGCCAGTCGTATGGATAGGCGCGCCACTCGTGCATGGAAAGCGTTGAGGACGCGACGAGGCTGTTCAGATAGTGAGAGAGACCATCGTATACCTCGAGGTCCTGCGGATCCCACGCTGACCTGACACCCGTGATGAGTCCCCAGATGCCGCGGTTGTCGTAGAGGTGACCAATGATGTCACCCGGCTTCGTGTAGAGGTCGTATGCGCTCGTGCCGTCCGGATTCAAGGCGAGCTTCCCCACTTCGGAATTGGTCGTCGGCTCCCACACCTCGTGCTCGATGCCGAGCCCGTCACGGTAGTAGAGCCGGCTCGTCTCGGTGCCTGGAATGAAGAGCACGCTGTCGAGCGCCTGCGGCGGAGGCGGGAGCGCCTGCGTGATGGTCGAGCTCGCGACGTTCCCCGCCTGATCGGCTACGTAGAGTATCGTGCGCAGTGTTGCAGCATCCGTCATGTGGAGCCGGCTGTCGAAGTTGTCGAGTGCCATGTGCACGGAGAACGAGCCGTCAGTTGAGGATGCGAGCGCACTGCTGATTTGCGGCAGTGGGGTTACCGCATAGCTGTGGAGCGGCTTCGGGCCCGACCAGGGCACGGGCATCACCTGGCCCGTCGCGTCGAGTAAGTCCTCGTAGAGGAGCACGGCGGTCGGCGCAGAGCCCGTGTCCGCAATTTTCCCTGAGAGCGTTAAGATGAAGCCGGATTGCGGCCGCTCGACCGGAACGGAAAGCGTAGCGAGCGAAACCGAGGGCGGCGTGTCGTCGACGATCAGCTCCGTCGTGGTCGCGATGGCCATGTCTCCAGGGTCGGAGGATGTGGCAACGGTAATCGGTATTGCGAACGAACCCTGTGGCGTATCGGTCGCGATAGCGACCGAGAAGTCGGCGTAGTACTTCGGTCGCGCGTAGCTCGTGTCGTACCCGCCGGGGAGGAGCGCGGTAGAGGTGGCGGGCAGGCCGAGCGCGGAGAGGTCGACTGTTGCGTTCGGCACGCCGGCATACCCGGAGCGCACGACCACGCGCAGCCGTGCCGTGTTCCCTGCGTGGACTGCGGACTGGTAGCCGCCGTAGCCGTCCACGTCGATGGCAGGCATATCGAGCCACCCGACCGAGTCGAACGCCATATCCACAGGGTCAGCACAGGCGACACCCGGCGCGAGCGCGGCGGCGAGTACGAGCGTTCCTGCGAGCGTGCGAGCGCGCATGCCCCGACCGTACCAGGTGCAGCACGTTCAGTCTGCCCTCTCCCACCCTTCTCTGTGGACAACTGGGAAAGTCGGACTTTCCCAATTGTCCACAGTTAGACTGAAAATTCAGTTGCGCCTTTTCGTTCGAGGTACTCGCCGAGGAGCGCACGGGCAGCCACCTTGAACGTTTCGGCATTTTCGCACGCTGCAATGAGCAGCCCCTCTGGGTCCTCGGTTATCGGGGTGTAGCCGTGCAAGCACTGCGATCCTAGACTCGAGTATGGATACCGCAACGCCCACTCCCATGCGCGATCAAAATCTTTCTGCGCTGCAAGAAGTCCTCCCGGGTACATCTCGAGTACATTTTTTACGAGTACATAGAAAGCCAAGTGTTGTATATGTGCGTCTGCGGCAACGGACACTCCGCGATATCCGCCCTGGAAAAGACTTCCCTGCGCCCCATACTTCGCGTTGTATCCAGTCGTCAAGCTTCCGTTAAGTCGCTGCATGAATTTCGCGATTCCTCCTTCACGCACCTCCTGCAGGACCAGATGAAAATGGTTCGTGAGCAAGGTCCACGCCAGTATGCGCACGAGTGGTTCTCGCTCCGGCCAGTGATGCGGCCTTCCGAAGGCTTTCGAGACCAACGTAACCTCGCGACGCCAGTGGAGATCAGTGTGCGTATCGTTCAGATAGAAAAGCGTGCGCTTGAACCACTCCCGATCCGCGCGATCGCGCACGATGTTAGTGCCGCGCGCGCCCCGCTGCACGACATGCAGACACGAGCCAATTTCGTGCGGATCGACACGCATAGCCTACGCGGTTGCGCCATTTGGGAAAGTCCGACTTTCCCAAATGGCGTGTGCGAGAAAGAAAATGTGCGTGCGAGCGCGCATTGGCTTCAGGGTACCGGGCAAACCGCGCTCCAAGCGACACCTTCCCTCCTACCTGTGGATAATTGGGAAAGTCGGACTTTCCCAATTATCCACAGGGGCAGGAAAGCGGACCAACGAAAGAAAAGAAGGGCGTGCAGGGGAATACAAAAACCTCCCTGAGGGGAGGTTTTTAAATGCACACAACCCCCTCTTTCGAGGGGGTTGTGTGGTGCTAGGCAGATTTCCTAGCTTGACCTACCTTCCGGCAGGCAGAGCTATCGCTCAGGAATTCAACCGAGGCGAGGGCTACTTGGAGTAGCTGATCGCGTTCGAGGTGAAGTTCTTGAGGAGGTAGCCGTTCGTCCAGTCAGACGTGCTGGTCGTGTGGCTCGTAGCCGAGCGATCAGACCAGACCACGTTCGCGCCAGTGCCGGAGACCGTCGCCGCCGAAGCGTTCGCGGTGGTGCCGCCGTCAGAAGCAAGCGAGAGCGTGATCGTCGAGCCGGTGGTGAAGCCAGTGACCGTGCCGTAGAGGTCGTAGGTCTTGGTCGCACCCGCAGCAACCTGCTGATAGGTCGGCTGCGTCGAGTTCTTCGTGAGGTCGACCGTGATGGTCGAG
>JAKAMK010000023.1 GCA_021812925.1 bacterium
CATGAGCGGGTCGACATACCAGCCCATCTCTAATTGCAACCACCATGGCAGCAAAGAAGCGCCGCAAGGCAGCGAAGAAGACGGCAAAGAAGGCCACGAAGAAGCGCAAGGCCGCAAAGAAGCGCCGCTAGGCCGTTCTCGGAAACTCCCCGCGATTTGCGGGGAGTTTTCGTTTTCTGAGCGCGCGCCTAGCTAAAATGGTATAGTCGTGGCCATGTTCAGCCTCTCGAACCTCTTCTCGAAGAACCAGTCCGCCGCCTTTGTAAAGGCGGCGGGACCTGTCGTCGCAGAGGTGAACCGGCACTCCGAGGAGCTTGAGCAGCTCCCGGACGCCGAGGTACAGGCCCGCTTCGCCGAGGTGCTCGCGCGCTCTCGGGCTGCCGGGAAGAGTGACGAGGCGGACCTGCCGCTCGTCTTCGCCCTCGTGCGCGAGGCGGCGCGCCGCACGCTCAGCCAGCGGCATTTCGACGTACAGATTATCGGCGGCCTCGCGCTCGCCAAAGGAAAGGTCGCCGAGATGCGTACCGGCGAAGGCAAGACGCTCGTCGCTACGCTGCCTGCGACCTACCACGCGCTCGCGGGGAAGGGCGCGCACGTGGTCACGGTGAACGACTACCTCGCGCGCCGCGACGGCGCGTGGATGGGACAGGTGTACGACTTCCTCGGCCTCTCGGTCGGCATCGTCACCTCGACCGGCGCGTACCGCTACGACCCGTCGCACGTCGCGAAGGAGGAGGATGCGGAGCGCGACGCCGAAGGATCCTTCCGCGTGTTCTACGATTACCTCCGCCCGGTCACGAAGAAGGATGCATACGACGCCGACATAACGTACGCCACGAACAACGAGCTCGGCTTCGACTACCTGCGCGACAACACCGCGTACGACGCATCGCAGCTCGTGCAGCGCCGCGGTCCGGGCAATCCGTTCCACTTCGTCGTCATCGACGAGGTCGACTCCATCCTGATCGATGAGGCGCGTACGCCGCTCATCATCTCCGGTCCCGTGGGCGACTCGGAGAATCTGTACGAGCGATTCGCGCTCATCGTGCGGAATTTCGTACCGGATGAAGACTACACGGTCGACGAGAAGCAGAAGGCTATCCAGATAACCGGCGCGGGCATGCAGAAAGCCGAGGCAGCCCTCGGCATGGAGAACCTCTACACGGAGGGCGGCGTGAAGTACGCGCACCACCTCGAGACGGCCGTACGCGCGAAGGCGCTCTTCCACAAGGACAAGGAGTACGTCGTGAAGGACGGCGAGATCATCATTGTCGACGAGTTCACCGGCCGGCTCCAGCCAGGACGCCGCTGGAGCGAGGGGCTCCACCAGGCGGTCGAGGCGAAGGAGGGCGTCGCGGTGAAAGCCGAGACGCGCACCTTCGCGTCGGTTACGTTCCAGAACCTCTTCCGCATGTACGACGCGCTCGCGGGCATGACAGGCACCGGCGTCTCCTCCGAAGAGGAGTTCTATACCGTGTACGGCCTCGAGGTCGTCGTCGTGCCGACCAATAAGCCGATCGCCCGCAGGGACTACGACGACCTCATCTTCCAGTCCGCAGCAGGGAAGTACCGTGCGCTCGCGCGCGCGGTCGCGGAGCGCCACGAGGCGGGCCAGCCGGTCCTCATCGGTACCGTTTCCATAGAAGACAACGAGGTGGTGAGCAACTACCTGCGCGACGCGCGCATCCCGCACGAGGTGCTGAACGCGAAGAACCATGAGCGCGAGGGCGAGATAATCGCGGAAGCGGGCAAGGAGGGCCGCGTGACGGTCGCCACGAACCTCGCGGGCCGCGGCGTCGACATCAAGCTCGGCGGCGCGCTCGCGTCGGACGAGGAGCGCGACGCGGTACGCGCGAAGGGCGGCCTCGCAGTCCTCGGTACCGAGCGCCACGACGCACGCCGCATCGACAATCAGCTCCGCGGCCGTTCGGGCCGCCAGGGCGACCCCGGCGAGACGCGTTTCTACGTATCGCTCGAGGACCGCCTCATGCGCGTGTTCGCCTCCGACACCCTGAAGAAGGTGATGGGCCGCTTCGGCATCGCCGAGGACGAGCCTATCGAGAGCTCGATGATAACCAAGTCACTCGAGAGCGCACAGGAGCGCATCGAGGGATTCAATTTCGATGCGCGCAAACAGGTGCTCGCCTACGACGACGTCATGAACACGCAGCGCCTCGCCATCTACGCGCGCCGCAGGGTCGCGCTCCTCGGCTCGGACGAGGAGGTCCTCTCCGCGGTCGAGGCCATGATCGGCGAGGATGCGGAGAGCCGCACCGCGTACGACGCGCGCCGCGCTGAGCTCGGCGACGCGTTCGTGCCGCTCCTGCGCCGCTTCCTCCTCTCGGTCATCGATTTCTTCTGGCTCGAGCACCTCGAGACCATGGACTACCTCCGCCGCTCCGTGTCCTTGCGCGCGTACGGTCAGCGCGATCCTCTCATCGAGTACCGCCGCGAAGGCCTCCAGCGCTTCCGCGCGCTCGAGGCGAACATCGCGAAGGCGGTCGCGCAGAACGTCCGCTCCATCGCGCCTGCCGAGGATGCGCGCATCCGCGCCGAGGAAGAGAAGACCCGCGCCCAGCTCCACGCGGCCGGCGCCGAAGACGGCGCCGGCGCCCCCGCGCAGATAGTGAAAGGGGAGACCTACGGCAGGAACGACCTCGTGACCATCAAGCGCGGCGACGAGGTGCAGACCTTGAAGTACAAAAAAGCCGAGCGCCTTATAGCGGAGGAGGGTTGGAGCATCGTCGGTGCGGCGTAGCGCGGCTACGCCGGTACCGGTACACCTGCTGAGCGCAGTCGCTCCTGCCAGCCACTGGAGCACGCTATTTTAATACCATATATGGTATTAAAATAGCGTGCTCCAGAAGGAACTACTTTGGCTCGGGGAAGAGAAGAAAGTGGAGCGGGTAGCGCCGCTTAAACCGGAATAGCATGCTTTTCGCATACTTTCGCTTGAACTCGCGTCGTCCGAACTCTTCTTCCATCTCACGGATCACGTCTTCGTACCCCGGAATCTGATCCTCGAGCCAGTGGCGTACGCGATCGATAGTCTGGTATCCGGCACCCGTGCGCGCTCGAATTAAGTCGCGCGTCTCATCTTGCAGCAGCAGTCGGGCAATAAGGATGCGACGTCCAAGCATCACACGCTCGCTTTCGGTCAAAAGGTCCCGCAGGAACGCTTTCATTGCCGTACGCCCCCGCACGACGCTTGCTGCGGTATAAAGAGCATCAAGCGTCGCTATCCTTTCTTTTTCAGAAAGCTCGGTCATCCGTTTTTTCACGTAAAAAATAATACCATATATGGTATTACGCGAACTTGTGGCGCTTCGGGCGGTTTCTGTGTACTGTGTGTGCATCGTATGGCATTTGTTGACGAAGTAACCATCCAGGCACGCGCCGGCTCCGGCGGCGCTGGCGTCGTCCACTGGCTCCACCTGAAGGGGAAGGAGAAGGGCGGTCCGGACGGCGGCGACGGCGGCCGGGGCGGCGACGTCGTGCTCCTCGGCGTGCACGACCTCGCTGCGCTTTCGCGCTACCGCTACGAGAAATCCTTCGCCGGCGAGAACGGCGAGGCTGGCCGTGGCGAGCTCCAGACCGGAGCCGACGGCAAGGAAACCGTCCTTCAGGTACCCGTAGGAACGATAGCTCGCGTAGCCGAGACCGGCGTCGAGCACGAGATTACCGAGGAAGGGCAGCGCCTCGTCGTGTTTACCGGCGGGGCTGGAGGCAAGGGCAATGCCCGCTTCAAGAGCTCGAGGAACCAGAACCCCTTTCAGCAGACCGACGGCAAACCGGGCGAATCCGGCGAAGTCCGACTTTCCCTAAAGCTCATCGCGGACGCGGGGCTCATTGGGCTCCCGAGTGCGGGGAAGTCCTCGCTTCTGAACGCCCTCACGCGCGCTAAGAGTAAGGTCGGCGCGTACCCATTCACCACGCTCGAGCCGCACCTCGGCGATTTCTACGGCCATGTCATTGCGGACGTGCCGGGCCTCATCGAGGGCGCCTCGGCTGGCCGAGGTCTCGGTTTGAAATTCCTGAAGCACGTCGAGCGTACGGGAATGCTGCTGCATCTCGTCTCGGCTGACCACGATGACCCCATTTCGGCATACCGGGAGGTACGGAACGAGGTAGAGGCATTCGGGCACGGGCTCGCCGACAAACGCGAGGTCATCATCCTGTCGAAAATAGACCTCCTCGACCCGGCAGACCGCGAAACGCGGCGCGAGCTTCTTGCCCGTGAGACGGGCAGGGAAGTGCTCGAAGTCTCGATCGAGGACCCCGAGGCACTGAAATCCTTCTCGGACAAACTCACGAAATTGCTAGGAGGCAGTAAGCAGTAAGCAGTTGGCATTTCGTGCTGCCTGCTGCATACTGCCTACTGCATACTTTCCATGGCTTTCCGCCCTACCATCGGCCTTGAGATACACGCAGAGCTCCGGACGCGGACCAAGATGTTCTGTGACTCGAGGAATGACCCTGACGAGGTTCGTCCGAACGTGAACGTCTGCCCGGTCTGCCTTGCGCACCCGGGGACCCTGCCCGTCATAAACCGGGAGGCGGTCCGGCACATCCTGCGCGTCGGCACCGCGGTCGGGGGCACGCTCGCCGACTATACCGAGTTCGACCGCAAGAGCTATTTCTATCCCGACATCCCGAAGGGCTATCAGATCAGCCAGTACGAGCATCCGCTCGTCTCAGGCGGCGAGCTCGCGGGCGTCGCCATCACGCGCGTGCACCTCGAAGAGGATACGGCGCGCTCGTCGCACGAGGGCGGGAAAAGTCTCGTCGATTTCAATCGTGCAGGCGTGCCCCTCATGGAGCTCGTCACCGAGCCGGTCATCCATGACGCGGAGACGGCAGGGAAGTTCGCGCGCGAGCTGCAGCTCCTCCTGCGCACCTTGGGCGCGGGACATGCGAATCTCGAGAAGGGAGAGATGCGCATCGAGGCGAACATCTCGGTGTCGCAGGACGATACGTTCGGCACGAAGGTTGAGGTGAAGAACCTTAACTCGTTCCGCTCGGTCGAGCGCGCTATCGCGTACGAGGTCGAGCGCCAGTCGAAGCTCATCGCCTCGGGCGGGAAGGTCGTGCAGGAGACGCGCGGCTGGAACGAGGCGAAGCAGGAGACCTTTGCGCAGCGGCTGAAGGAAGGGAGCGCGGACTACCGGTACTTTCCGGAGCCGGACCTGCCGAAGCTTATCATTTCGGACCTGACCGAGTTTTCGAACGAGTCGCTTCGGGCGAGCATGCCGGAACTTCCGTGGGAGCGCCGCGGTCGGTACATGCGCGAGTATGGCGTGAAGGAAGCCGACGCCGCGTTCCTCTGCGCTACGACGGAACGGGCTGCGTTCATCGACGCGGTCATCGAGGCGCTTGCGGATACTGCGTTCGTGCAGCTCGCGACGAATTACATCGTCTCCGACCTCGCCGGTATCTACGCGAAGCGCGAGACGGAAGGATTCGATACGCTCGACGCCGCGATGTTCGCGAAGCTCATCCGCATGACCGCGAAAGGCGAGCTTTCCTCGCGCGGCGCGAAAGACACGCTCGCGCTCCTCGTCGAGAAGGGGGGCGACCCCGAGACGCTCGCAAAGGGCGCTGGCCTCATCCAGGTGAACGATCCCGAGGCGCTCGGCCGGATAGTGGACTCGGTGCTCGCTGCTGAGCCGGCTGCGGTCGCCGAGTACCGGGGCGGCAAGGAAGCCGCGCTCCAGTACCTCCTCGGCAAGTCCATGAAGGAGAGCCGGGGGGCAGGGAACCCGGCGCAGCTCCGCGAGATCCTTCTCGAGAAGCTTACATAGCAGAGAGCCCATAGCGCAGGGCAAGTACCAAAAGCCCCCTAGCGGTGGCTTTTGGTACTTGTGGTTCGGGCCTAGCGCCTATCGTATGAGTTTTGCACAGTGCTCTTTCATACGAGCCAAGATATCGCTATACTGAGCGGCATGGATGAACTCGTTATCGACGACAAGAAGTACTTATCGACCAAGCGAGCTGCCAAAGTAACCGGCTACGCGAAGGACTACGTAGGGCAGCTCTGCCGCGAGGGCAGGGTACCAGCTCGCCTCATCGGACGAAGCTGGTACGTGCTCGAGTCCGCGCTCCAGGATCATCGCTTTGGCGAGCCGGGGCAAGGAGTTGGCGAAGTAAAGACGCCAGAGCCAGTTCCTGCATCCGCGGCGAGCGTGCTTCCGCCTACGTGGCAGCCAGTGAAGTATGAAGCCGAGACGAGGCTGCGGCAATGCCGAGACTGCAGCGCAGCACTGAACCCGAAGAGGCCAAGGAAACAAGCGATATCTCGTCTCACCAAGAGGCATCGGTAGAGGCACTGAATAGCGCGTGGAGCGCGTGGTTCGAGCGGCAAGGTGCGCACACGGTAGTGGACGCTACGGGACAGGTTGAAGAATTGGTTGCTCCGGTAGATCTGCCGGAGGAGAAGCCTGTGGAGGAATCAAGTGCCGAAGAGACCGTTCCCCTGCAACGGGTCGTGGAGTCGGTTGCCACGAGCTCCACGGACGAATTCAGCGTGCGCGAGGCGGACGAAGCGGCAGACGAGCCCGTCGCGGTGCCAATCCATGCAGTGCGAGCGGTAGCAGAGGCTGCGCCCGCACCTAAACCGCTGCAAGCACAAACAGAGCCTGCGCCGACTCGCTGGGTCGGCGATGGGGCGCGTCGTGCGCAGGGGAGGGTGCGCGCACAAAAGCACCACCGCGTCCTCGTCGCTAGTCTCGCACTCGTCGCAGTCGTATTCGTCGTCCTTGCGGCATTTGGAAGCGGAAATTTTGACTCAATAGCGACCTCGTCTGGCGTAGCGAGTGCGCTCGCAGGCGTAGTAATGGTAAATAAATAGCGTATTTTAAAATTATCTCGTCTCGTTTTAACGATAACCATGTAGCGCCGGCATTGTCGTCCTCGCCGCACTCGGGAGCGGATACCTCGATTCGATAACGGGTTCGTCTGGAGCAGCAGGCGCACTTTCCGGCGTAACTACCATAAATAAATAGCTTAGATTCGTTGTATCTCGTCTCGTTTTGCCGATAGAACATAGCAGGAAAAGCACAGCAACGTTGCAACCAAGTGAAGGGTAGAAGCCCCGATCGGACGTGTCCGATCGGGGCTTCTCGCATGCGCGGTAGTGCCTCGCGGGAGCGTGATTGCTGCAACCGCGGCCTGATTTCTATTCTGCGAGCATGTACAAAGAGCATTCTTCTATAGTGTCGGTGTGCAGCATCCTTATGTTCGCACAATGTTCTGCATTTCATATTTTGCGCACTAGCAGCGCATGAGCGAGGGAAGCGTCGCGAGGGTATCAATTCAAGCGCTGCAGGACCATTTCGGCCGCCAGATTCAGCGTCGGCAAGCCGAAATCTCTAACATATACCTATAATATGTATGTGAGGGAGTTCAGGCGCTCACGATCACAGCGATGCATGTGCCTCTGGGCGTAGCCTAGAAGGGTACATAGGCGGATTTTTTACAGGTTGAGTCAGCCACGCTCGGCTATTTCATCGTTCCTGCGTTACGTCTAGGCGGTTTTCTCCATGCACGAGCTGTTCGCGACCGCCGTCTTCTACGCGAGTGCTGGCCCACCTGTGAATTTTCTCTGCTCCGCGTCCGCGCCTGTGCGCATTACCGTGTCGTAGAAATTTTTTCGGTTCTTATCCACACCGGAATAGACGACATTTTCCGTTTTACCAAATAAAATATAGCTAATTCGGATATCCGACATGGATCCTCTTTTTGAAAAAAATCTGATTTCGACGAAAGAGGCTGGAGCCCGCTCCGGGTACAACCCCGACTACCTTGCTCGGCTCGTGCGCTCCGGAAAGATCCGCGGGAGGCGCATGGGGCGTGCGTGGTTTATCGACGGCGCTTCACTTGATGGGTTCTTGCTCACGCAGTCGGATCACAAGATTGTTCGCGCGCGTGCGCTTGCGCGCGCGCGCGAAGAAGAGTATCGCGCTGCGCAAGATCCGGAGGAGGGTGTCAAAAAGGCTTGGGTGCCGCCGGTATCGCGAGGCACCGTGTTCCAGGGGGAGCTCGCTCCCCGGCGGCCGATCGTGCATGCGGCAGGAGCCGTGCTCGCCATAGCGGTCGTGCTCTCGGGAGCGTTCGTCGCCCAGGCGGCGCCTTTCGACAGCATTGGGTCGCACGCCCTCGCGGTGCTCGGTGAGACTGCTGCGGGATTCCGCGAATCGTTCGGCAGCGTACCGGGGAGTTTCGTCGCGCGCGTAACCGCGGCGCGTGAGAACCTGGCCGCGACGCGCGCGCAGGTGGCGCTCGCTACCACGGACGCGACCGCGCGGCTCGCGTTGCCGTCGCTCGTCGCACCGGATGTCTCTGTGCTCGCGATGCGTGTCACCGCCGAGCCGCCGCAGCAGAAAGGGGCGACGCTCGTCGCGGCGGATACCGTGCCGCCCGCCGCGATCGGCTCCGACGTGACTGCCGCGCTCGCGTTCGTCACTTCGCCGCGCGCGATCGGTCGCGCGCTCGCCGAGGGATACGTCGCGCTCGGACAATCCGGATACGGGGCGATCCGCTCCGCGCAGGCTGCGTACCTCAGCGCGATCGAGCGCGCCGGGAGCGGCGCGCTCGCGTGGGGCGCGACGACGCGCGACGCCCTCGGTGCCGCGCCGCGCGGCGTGCGTGCGATGAACCTCGCGCTCGGCTACGCGGTCATCGATGCGGCGCATGCGGTCATCGACGCGGATGTCGCGACGAGCTACGGCGTGGCCGCCGCTGGCCCAGCGTCCGCGCGCGCGACGGTCGCCCTGGTCGGCAATACGGGCGCAGCGCTTGCGGGGGCCGTCGGCGCGGTCCCGGGCGCAGCGACCAGCGGATTCCTCGCGCTCGCCGCGGCCCCCTCCCACGCGGGTCCCGCGCTCGCAAGCGCCGTCTTCAGCGCTGAATATGGCCTCGCTAAGCCGTTCGTGCCGGCGTCCTATGCGGTCGCCGGCTCCTACCTCGCCGCTGTCGAATGTTCCGGGAGCGTCGCGTATGACGCTACGCACGGCATCGTGGTCTTAGCGACCGCGGCGCGACCGGCGCTCGCGACTCTCCCGGCTAACCTCGAGGACTGGTACCTCGGCGCGATGGGCAAGACCGCGCTCGCGCTTGATTCTCTCGGCGGCGCGTTTACGCGTTCGCCGGTCGGTGCGCCGGTAGCCTCGGGACTCGCGGCGGTCGCACAGTCGACCGCGCCGCAGCTCACGGTCGCTGAGCAAGCGGCGCTCACGACATACGTGACCATCCATGGATGGTTCGTATCTGCCGACGCTACGCTCGCCTCGCTCTTTGCGCCGCCCGCGGTCACGCCGCTCACGCCGATAGTGCAACCGGCGGTTGCGGTCGCCACGACGACGCCTGCTGCGACCGCGGCGGCCGTCACACCCGCACCGATCGAGACGCGCCCCGTCGCGGTCACGAACTATCCGACCTATACCACCGTCGTACAGGGCGTCTCGAAGCAGTACGTCGACCAGAACATCGCGAATCTCGACGCCGCGCTCGTCGCGCAGATCGATTCCGCGCTCGCGCCCGTCACGCGCCAAGTCGCGACGAACGTCACCACCATCCAGGAGGTGAACATGATACAGAAGCTCGACGGCACCATCCTCACGCATCCGCAGCTTTCTGACGCGAGCATTTCCGGCGAGTCGAACTTCACGGGCAACAGCGTCACGGCGACTACCGGCACGTTCACGAACCTCATCGCGCAGGCGACCTCGCTCGCGACGACGACCGTTACCGGCGACCTCTCGGTCACCGGCACCATCACGCCGGCGGTCATTTCCGCCGGGACGTCGATTTCCACTCCGTACTTCGTCGCCACGTCGAGCGCGGCGACCTCGACCTTCGCGGGTTCGCTCGCTATAGACGGCAACGGCTTCGTGTACG
>JAKAMK010000024.1 GCA_021812925.1 bacterium
AAGGAGTCGAAGACTGCAAAGATCGTCGCGGAGCTTTCGGAGAAGGGCGCGATGGACTACACGATTGTAGTTACCGCTCCTGCTTCTGCTCCTGCCGCCCTGCAGTTTTTGGCGCCGTTCGCCGGCGCCACTATCGGCGAGCACTTCATGGAAGCGGGCAAGGACGCGCTCGTCGTGTACGACGACCTCTCGAAGCAGGCGGTCGCGTACCGCCAGATGTCGCTCCTCTTGCGCCGTCCGCCTGGCCGCGAGGCGTACCCGGGCGACATTTTCTACCTCCACTCGCGCCTTCTCGAGCGCGCAGCGAAGCTCTCGAAGGAGAAGGGCGGCGGTTCCATTACCGCGCTCCCCATCATCGAGACGCAGGAGAATGACGTTTCGGCATACATCCCGACGAACGTCATCTCCATCACGGACGGCCAGATCTTCCTCGAGGCGGATCTCTTCAACAAGGGCCAGCGCCCGGCAATTAACGTCGGCATCTCCGTCTCGCGTGTCGGTTCGTCTGCGCAGACGAAGGCAATGAAGAAAGTCTCGGGCAAGATAAAGCTCGAGCTCGCGCAGTTCCGCGAACTCGAGGCATTCATGCAGTTCTCCTCGGACCTCGATCCGGAGACGAAGAAGCAGATCGACTCGGGCCGCCGCATGACGCAGGTCCTGAACCAGGGCCGCGGCGTGCCGCTGCCGTTCGAGCTCGAGGCCGCCATCATCTTCGCCGCAACGAACGGCTACTTCGACTCGTTCGAGCCGGAGACGGTATCGGCGATCGAGACGAAGCTCCGCGACTTCCTCTCGCGCGAGGCCATCGGCGTGCTCGAGGCTATCAAGGAGTCGAAGGAGATCCGCGAGGGTACGGAGAAGGACCTGCGCGAGAAGCTCGACGCGTTCGTCGCGCGGCAGAAGCAGGCGTAGTAACCCATGGCGCTGAAGGACATCAAGACGAAGATTGCCGCGACCAACCGCACGCACAAGGTGACGCGTGCGATGGAGGCGGTGTCCGCGGTGAAGATGCGGAAGACGCAGGAGTCGGCCTTGAAGGGCCGCCCGTACGCGCGCGCGGCGCTCCAGATACTCTCGCGCCTCTCTGCCGGCGCTGACCTCGCGCGCCATCCGCTCACGGAAACGCGCGAGGTGAAAAAGGTGGCGCTCGTCCTCATCACGAGCGACAAGGGGCTCGCGGGCGCGCTCAACTCAGGCGTCCTGAAGGCAGCAAACGAGGCGCTCGCGCCGTTCGCGAAGGATGCGGTCACCATCTACGCGTACGGTAAGAAAGGCTTCGAGCACATGCACCGCCGCGGCTACAAAGTGGCGAAGCACGAGGAGAACAAGCATGACGAGGTGGAGCTCTCGGTCATGGACGAGCTCGTCGCGGACCTCTCGAAGGCGTTCACGGCGAAGGACTTCGACGAGGTACAGGTCGCCTACAGCAACTTCAAGAGCACCTTCGAGCAGGTGCCGACCGTGCGCCGGCTCCTCCCGCTCTCTCTCGGGGATGTCACGCGCCTCGTGGATGACATCGTCCCGGATAAGGGAAAGTTCAGCGAGGCGGCGAAGAGCGAGGGGGCGCCCGCGTACACCATCGAGCCGGATGACGCCGCGATGCTCGACCTCCTTGTGCCGCGGCTTGTCGCCGTGTCGCTCTACCACATGCTCCTCGAGTCGAAAGCGTCCGAGCACTCGGCACGCATGGTCGCCATGAAGAACGCCTCCGACAAGTCGAAAGAGGTCGCGCATGACCTAGAGCGCCTCTTCAACAAGATCCGCCAGGCGGCCATCACGCGCGAGGTGTCGGAAATCGTCGGCGGCCGCGAGGCGCTAGCCAGCTAATAGCCGTTAGCGTATGGCAAATAGCCAGGATTGAATTAATCGCCAAGAACTATAAGCTAATAGCTATAAGCTGAATTTTATGGGGACAATCACAGAAATCATCGGGCCGGTCGTAGACGTGCACTTCGGGGAGAACCGTCCGGCAGTGGGCGACGCGCTCGTCGTCGAGAGGAGCGGAACGCACGGGAAGCTCACGCTAGAGGTCGCGTCACACCTTGGCATGGACCGCGTGCGCGCCATTTCCATGAACGAGACGGCGGGCCTCTCTCGCGGCGAGAAGGTCGCCGCGACCGGTGCGCCGATTTCCGTCCCGGTAGGCGAGGCGGCACTTGGCCGCCTCTTCAATGTGCTCGGCGATACGGTAGACGGCAAGGAGGCGCTTAGCGCGAAGACGCCGAAGCTTCCGATCCATCGCATGCCGCCGTCTTTCGACGAACAGACGACGAAGGCCGAAGTCTTCGAGACCGGCATCAAGGCCATCGACCTCATCATCCCGTTCCTGAAAGGCGGTAAGGTCGGCCTGTTCGGCGGCGCGGGCGTCGGCAAGACCGTGCTCATCCAGGAGCTCATCCGCAACGTCGCGCAGGAACACGGCGGCTACTCGGTCTTTGCTGGCGTCGGCGAGCGTGTGCGCGAAGGCAACGACCTCTACCATGAAATGGAGGAGTCGGGCGTTCTCGCGAAGACCGCGCTCGTCTTCGGCCAGATGAACGAGGTGCCGGGCGCTCGCGCGCGTGTCGCACTCACCGGCCTCACGCAGGCGGAGTACTTCCGCGACGAAGGCGGCAAGGACGTCCTCTTCTTCATGGATAACGTGTTCCGCTTCATCCAGGCGGGCTCCGAGGTGTCCTCGCTCCTGGGCCGCGTTCCTTCGGCCGTGGGTTACCAGCCGACCCTCGCAGAAGAGATGGGCAAGCTCCAGGAGCGCATCACGTCGACCAAGAAGGGTTCCATCACCTCGGTGCAGGCGGTGTACGTGCCGGCAGACGACCTCACCGACCCGGCGCCGGCGACGACCTTCGCGCACCTCGACGGCACCGTCGTGCTCTCGCGCCAGCTCGCCTCGCTCGGAATCTACCCGGCTATCGACCCGCTCGATTCCTCGAGCGCGGCGCTCACGCCGGACGTGGTCGGCGAAGAGCACTACAAGGTCGCGAACCAAGTGAAGCTCGTCCTCCAGCGCTACAAGGACCTCCAGGACATCATCGCCATCCTCGGCATCGAGGAACTCTCCGAGGACGACAAGCAGACCGTGTACCGCGCTAGAAAGCTCCAGAAATTCCTCTCGCAGCCGTTCTTCGTGGGCGAGGTGTTTACTGGCACGCCGGGCGCCTACGTCCCGCGCGAGGAGACCGTGCGCGGTTTCAGGGAGATAGTGGAAGGGAAGCATGATGATAAGCCCGAGAACACCTTCTACATGAAGGGTTCGATTGACGACGTAAAATAGGAGGCAGCAAAGAGCAAATAGCGCATGGCTAATAGAAAAACATGGCGGAAAACCGGAATCCTATAAGCTATATGCTATAAGCTATGGCGCACTCTTTTCATCTCACCATCGCGCGCGTCGGCGAGAATCTCTTTGACGGAGAGGCGGAGTCCGTGCTCCTGCCCGGGACGGAAGGCGTCTTCGAGGTGCTCGCGTCGCACGAGCCGCTCGTCTCGCGGCTCGCCGCGGGCACTGTCCGCGTGCACGCAGCGGATGGCGAGAAGTATCACTTCGAGATCGAGCAGGGCGGCATTGCTGAGGTCTCGAACAACGCGGCGACCATCCTGCTGTAGTTAGGCAGCAGCCGGTCTTGACGGGCCCTCTAAGAGGGTCATACTGGCAGCATGTTTGACGAAGGATCCGGAGCGGGTCACTTGCGCGGCATTCCGCACTACCACGGCGATGCGGTTCGGGCGCTCTTCATGCTCGGGGCCATCGTCCTCATCGTCGCCGAATCGATCGGCGTAAACCTGCCGCTCTCGGTCACCGGCGTAGTCGTCGCGGCGGCACTCCTCGTCATCGCGGCAGGCATCACGAACCCGACCGCGCAGTGGATCCACTGGCTGAATGCGCTCCTCGCCATCACCGGCACGCTCCTTTTCGGCACCTCGGTCATCGAGCAGTACCGCGCGGGTGCGAACACGATGAGCCTGTCGTTCGTTTTCCTCGAAGCGCTCGCACTCGTGTCGCTCTTCGCGCTCTACTTCACGACGCGTACCATCCGCGGCCTCTGGCTGCGTCCTGAGAATCAGTAGTCCCGCCGCGCGCGGCCGTGCTAGAATCGACCCATGTCGATACAGAATTTCCTCATCAGGCAGTACGCGAACTGGAAGCTGAAGGACGTGCCGGCTGCGCAGCGCGACCAGATGATGACGCTCGTGGAGAAGGACCCAGAACTTTTTAAGCGCATCGCGGAGGAGATTGAACGGCGCAAGAAGGGGGGCGAGCCGGAAATGAAGGCGGCGATGGAGGTCATGAAGAAGCACCGTGACGAGCTTGCGCAGCTCCTCGCGCGATAGCTATGCCGACAGTCGCGCTCTTGGTCTTCTTCCAGGCGCTCGGGGCGATTATGGGCGCGCTCTCCGCAGTGCTCGGCGAACTCGCATTCATTCGTGCGATGCGCGACGGCCGCATTGATAACGCCGAGCGCGCGCACCTCGACCACATCGCGCGGGGATTGCGCTTCGGCATGCTCCTCCTCCTCGTCGCGTCATTCGGTCTAGTCGTAGAGGCCTACCTGCGCGCGGCCTCGGTGCAGCCGGCACTTACCGCGAGCTACTGGGCGCTCGTCCTCCTTGCGCTGCTCGTCATCTACGCGTCCTGGGCGCTCTCGCGGGGACGCATCTCGTTCGCGCTCGGCTCGGCGGTTGTCTTCACCGGCTGGTGGTTCCTCGCGTACCTCGCGCTTGGATTCTTTCCAAATCTTTCGTTCGGCGGAGCAGTAGCGCTATACGTCGTAGCGGTCGCCATCTTCTACGGCCTGCTCCGCTATGCGCGGTTCCTTACCATCCCGCCCCAACCGAAATCCGCATGACTACTCGAAAGATATTCATCCTGCTCGGGCATACTGACCCTGCGACCCTGTCCGGCGCGCTTGCTGATGCCTACGAAGTAGCCGCTCGCGCCGCGGGCCACGAGGTGCGCCGCATGAACCTCGGCGACATGCACTTCGACCCCATCCTCCACGAGGGCTACAAGTCCATTCAAGAACTCGAGCCGGATTTGAAAGACTTTCAGGAGAACCTGCGCTGGGCGGAGCACTTTGCACTCTTTTACCCGACGTGGTGGAGCACGTTGCCGGCTATGCTAAAGGGACTGTTCGACCGCGCCTGGCTGCCGCACTACGCGTTCAATTTCGCAGACCACGGACTCACGTGGAAGAAACTCCTCAGGGGCCGCACCGCCCGGGTCGTGACGAGCTCGAACACCCAGCCGATACTCCTGCGCCTCATGTATGGCTCGCCGACGACCATCATCCGACTCTGCCTTCTCGAGTTCGCGGGCATCCGGACCCGCGCCATCGACTTCGGCCCCTCCGAGCGAGCCTCGGAGCGCACGAAGGCGAAATGGTTCCGCAAAGTAGAACGCCTTGGCAGAGCCGGGAAGTAGGCATATAGTAGCCGTGTCGGGTTCGAGGCTCGAATGGTTTATGCGGTGATACCTTCGCGGGTCCGCGGTCCGGCCATTCGAGTATTGCCACTTCGAGCCCGACACCCGTCCCAATTTCAGGGGCGGGCTTTCTTTTTAGACAAACAACTTGTAGATTTCAAAGATGCTGAAAATAGGCATTGTCGGGCTGCCGAACGTGGGGAAGTCGACGCTTTTTAATGCACTCACGAAGGCGTCCGTGCCGGCGGAGAACTACCCGTTCTGCACTATCGACCCGTCGGTGGGCGTCGTCGGCGTGCCTGACTTGCGCCTCAACCGGCTCACCGAGCTCTCGCAGAGCGCGAAGGAGATTCCTGCTGCCATCGAGTTCGTCGACATCGCGGGGCTCGTGAAGGGAGCGGCCGAAGGCGAGGGGCTCGGCAACCAGTTCCTCTCGAATATCCGCGAGACGGATGCTATCCTCCAGGTGGTCCGCTTCTTCGACGACCCCGACACGCACCACGTGCACGGCGACGTGGAGCCATACAAGGACATCGAGGTCATCAACCTCGAGCTCGCACTCTCCGACGCCGAGCAGGTGCGGAAGCGCCGTGACAAGCTCGCGCGCGACATAAAAGCAGGCGACAAGGCTGCTAGCGCTGAGGATGCTGCGCTCGCAAAGCTCGAGCAGGCGTTCAGTAACGGCAAGCTCGCGATTCATGCGGGACTCACTACGGACGAGCGCTCGCTCGTCGCGCACCTGAACCTGCTCACCATGAAGCCCATCCTCTACGCGCTCAATAAGAAGAGCGGCGGGCACAATCTCGACGAGCTCGCCGACGGGCGCAGCCAGAGGGCCTACGACCTCATCGCGGACCTCGGAGGGCGCTACGTGTTCGTGGACGCGGCGATAGAGCGCGAGCTGAACGACGTGGCAGAGGACGACAAGCAGGGCTTCCGCGAGGAGCTCGGGGTGCACGATGACGGGCTCGCCGACCTCATCCGTGGCGCGTACGACACGCTCGGCCTCATCTCGTTCTTCACGACGGGCGAGAAGGAGTCGCGTGCGTGGACGATTCCCGAGGGCGCGACCGCGCCCGAGGCCGGAGCCGCCATCCATACCGACTTCAAGGATAAGTTCATCCGCGCCGAGGTGGTCGCCTATCCGGACCTCATCGAGGCCGGCGGCTGGAGCCGCGCCCGCGACTCTGGGAAGCTCCGCACGGAAGGGAAGGAGTACGTGGTCGCAGACGGCGACGTCATGGTCTTCCTGCACGGGTAGGTTGACAGGTAGCGAATAGCGTGCTAGTTTACTCCGGGCCGCAATCTCGCGGACTTAGTTCCTACTGGAAAGGGGAAATGACATGTTGAACCACCTCGTTCACATGTATGCATGGCAGTTCGTGTTGTACACGATTGCCGTGATGGTCGCACCGTACATGTTCGCAGCGCTGCTGCAACACTACGGAAAGGTCAATGACGCGCATGCCCACGTGAACCACGTTCTCGCCGGCATGATCGTCATCACACTCGCGGGCCTCGCGCTTTGGGGCTCGGGAGTCGGCACGGCGTTCGCTCGGAGCTTCGACGACGTTCGGCTCGTTTCGCCGGCGGTTACGTATCGGGCCGTGGCCAAACCTACGGCTCGTCCTGCGTTTTCGCAGCTCGCCATCCGTCGCCACCGTCACTGGAGGCACTGATGCGTCTGTTGCTCACTGCTGCGTTCGTCGTGCTCGGCCTCGCTGGCTGTACCAGTATGCCGACCTCGCCTACGGCCACTACGACCGCCACCGATGACCTCGGTCGCGTTCGAATCAACCATGATCCCGCCTGGATGGACCGCGTTGCGGTTTCATCCGACAATCCAGAACTGAGGGATCGTGCGGTGGAGCTGCTTCGAAAGAACTTCTCCGTCCGCATCGTTCCACCGAAAAAGGCTTTCGTTTTCATCCGGCTTCTGTCGTGCTCTGCCGAGCATGCGGTCCGGATTTGCCTCAATGTGCAGTACGATGGGCGCATCGTCGCTCGTGAGCAGCTTTCGCAGCCGCTCAAGACGTCATGCGTCGACCGCACCGCGCAACGGGTCCTGGAGGATATGTACTTCAGGAACTATGAGACGGAGGATCGTTTTTTGGATTTTGTCGATACTTCATTCGGCAAGCTGCCGAGACGATCCTAGGAAAACGGAACCGCCCTGAGACCCATAGCTGCCGCAAGGCACTGTGGGTCTCCGTTTTTTATACCTGTGGTATAGTTTTCTCATATGGAACACACCGACCCGGGAGCGAAGCAGCCGAAGTTCGTGCGCTGGGCGCTCATGCTCGGCATCGTGGTGGTACTGAACGTCTTCTTCTCCGTCATCGTGTCACTCGCGTTCCCGTACCCGCAGTACAACGACTACTGCCCGAGCCCGACCGGCCCGACGCCGACCGATGCGGCTACCTGTGACGCGCAGGGCGGCACCTGGACAGAAACCTCGGTCGCGCCCCCGACCTCAGACGTGAAGGCGCCCTCCGGGTACTGCGATATGTACGCGAAGTGCCAGAAGCCGTTCCAGAACGCGCTCGACCAGGCGGCGCTCTCGAGCTTCATCCTCATGATCGTGCTCGGCGTCGTCTCGCTCGTGGGCGGACTGCTCCCCATCGGCTCGTCGATCGTGTCCTCCGGCCTCTCCTACGGCGGCGTCCTCGCGCTCATCGTCGCCTCCGTGAGCTACTGGGGCAGCGCGGGCCAGTGGCTGCGCCTCGGAATAGCGACGGTGGCACTCCTCGGCCTCCTCTACGTGGGCATCCGCAAGTTCCGCGACTAATCGCCATGGCACGGGATCCGTACCAGCATGCCGCGGTTGAACGCGCCGCGCAGGAACGCTGGACAAAGGAAGGCATCTATACGGCTTCTGAGGCATCGGGGAAGCCGAAGAAGTACGTGCTCGACATGTTCCCATACCCCTCAGGCGAGGGACTCCACGTCGGCCACCCGAAAGGCTACATAGCCACCGACATCTACTCCCGCTACTCGCGGATGAAGGGCTTCGAGGTGCTCCATCCGATGGGTTGGGACGCCTTCGGTCTGCCCGCTGAGAACTTCGCCATAAAGCACAAGGTACATCCGCGCATCGCGGTGGAGCGGAACATCGCGAATTTCAAGCAGCAGCTCGCCCATATCGGCTTCGACTACGACTGGTCGCGCGAGATAAACACCACCGACCCGGCCTACTACCACTGGACGCAGTGGATTTTCCTCAAGATGCTCGAGCACGGGCTCGCGTTCCAATCCGACGAACCGATCAACTGGTGTCCGTCCTGTAAGACCGGCCTCGCGAACGAGGACCTCGATGGCAACGTTTGCGAGCGGTGCGGCACGCCAGTCGAGAAGAAGAAGCTCCCGCAGTGGGTGCTGAAGATCACCGACTACGCCGACCGGATGCTCGCCGACCTCGACACGCTCGACTGGCCCGAGCACGTGAAGGAAGCGCAGCGGAATTGGATAGGCCGGAGCGAGGGCGCGGAAATCGATTTCGCGATTGCCGGCAGTGACGCGAAGGTTACCGTATTCACGACGCGGCCGGATACTATCTTCGGCGCGACGTACCTCGTGCTCGCGCCCGAACATCCGCTCGTGAAGACGCTTTCGTACGACAATAAGGACGAGGTGCGTGCGTATGCGGCCGAAGCGGCTGCAAAAACTGAAATAGAGCGCAGCGCAGAAGGGAAGGAGAAGACAGGCGTTCTGCTGAAAGGCGTGAAAGCAGTGAATCCGGCAACGAAAGAAGAGATTCCGGTCTTCGTCGCCGACTATGTGCTCTCGGGCTACGGCACGGGCGCCATCATGGCGGTCCCGGCGCACGACGTGCGTGATTTCGAGTTCGCGCAGAAATATGACCTACCCGTACGGCAGGTCGTAGCGCCGCTCTTCATGGCGCCTCCGGGCGGCGAGGATGCTTTACATGATGATCTGCCGTTCGAGGAGCGCGATGCGATCGTTGCCATCGTGCGTGATCCGCAGAACGGCCAGTACCTCGTACTCGATTGGAAAGGAGTGGCGTGGCACACCTTCGTGACCGGCGGCATCGAGAAAGGACAGTCGCCGGAGGAAGCCGCGCGTAGAGAGGTGCTCGAAGAGACTGGCTACGCGAATCTCAAACTGGTTCGCGACCTCGGCGTCCTGCACAGCAAGTTCTATCACCCGCCCAAAGGCGTCAACCGATTCGGCCACTTCCGTTGCTTCTACTTCGAACTCGAGAATACCGAGCGTGAACCGCTTGCTGACGGCGAAGATGAGAAACACGCGGTACGATGGGTTCCCGAATCTGAACTCAAGGGCATACTCACGGCTCCTGCGCACCACTACCTCTTGGGACTCCTGACCGACTCACCGACCTAC
>JAKAMK010000025.1 GCA_021812925.1 bacterium
ATGAGGCCGAGGGTGTCGTACGCCCCGCGGATGAGGTCTACGAGCCCATCGTCGTGGACGCCGAGCTCCTCGCGGAAGCCCTGCTTGTCGTCCTCTGCCACGTCGTTCAGCTCGCGCTCGATTGCAGCGTCCACGAACACGTAGCGCCCTCCGAGGTCCGCAATGAGGTCGTAGGCCCTCTGGCTGCGCCCGTCTGCGAGCTCGTCGAGGTTGTGCCCGCCGCTCTTCTTATTGAGCGCATAGAGGATGGGCTTCATGGTGAGCAGGTTCAGGTGCGCGACGAGCGAGCGCTCGTCCGCAGTGAGTCCCGCATGAATGGCGAGCTTCCCGTTACTGAACGCCTGTTCGAGTTTCGCGAGTGCCGCATCCTCCGCGCTCGCTGCCTTGTCGCCTGCCTTAATGTCGCGCGCGAGCTTGTCGCGGCGCTTCCGCACCTGCTCGGCGTCGGAGAGTGCGAGCTCGAGGTTAATGACCTCGATATCCTTGTACGGCTCCACGTCGCCGTGCACGTGGTGCGTGTCGGGGTCGTCGAAAAAGCGAACTACCTGGAGGATGGCATCCGTCTCACGGATGTTCGAGAGGAACTGGTTGCCGAGCCCCTCGCCCTCTGCGGCGCCCTTCACGAGCCCTGCGATATCGACGAACTCGATGGCAGCAGGAATTTCCTTCGCGCTCTTCGAGAGCTCGGTGAGCCGGTTGAGGCGCGAGTCAGGCACGCCAACGACGCCCACCGACGGGTCGATAGTGCAGAACGGGTAGTTCTCCGCCGGCACGGATGCCTTCGTGAGTGCATTAAAAAGCGTCGACTTCCCGACGTTCGGCAGCCCGACTATGCCTATCTTCAGCATCTTTGAAATCTACAAGTTGTTTGTCTAAAAGGAAAGCCCCGTCTCAGCGAGACGGGGCTTGTTGAACATAGGTGGTGTGTGAGTCGAGGTCCGAGGACCTGTCAGCCCGTGTTGGCGCATCATCTCACGACTAGAACAGACGCACTTGGGTGTGCACGCCTGTTTTGGTCGGATAGATAGAAAGACCTTTCGATCTCTGCTCATGCGCCATAGGCAATCAGAAATTTCGCGTATGTCGCTCCACGACACACCTCCCGGCCCATAGGCATAGGAGCTTCGCTTTTCTGACGCCACCAAAGGCACCAACCTTGCCGCAATATACGCCCAAACTGTCCACCGTCAATATTGTCGCCTGGTGAGACAAACGCGCTCGATTCATCTGACAAAAAAGAAAGCCCGCACAGAGCGGGCGCCGGTACGGAAAAGGTGAGCCAGGGGCTTACTTTAAGCGGCCGCTGCATCTAAGCTGCCGCCCCCCTTCCGCACCGGTAAAAAGGAATATACCTTCAGTGCCCGGCTCTGCCAAGGCGCTCAACTTTGCGGAACCACTTCGCCTTCGTGCGCTCGGAGGCTCGCTCAGACGGGCCGAAATCGATGGCGCGGGTACGGATGCCCGCGAACTCGAGAAGGCAGAGCCGGATGATGGTCGTCGGCGAGCCGTACATGAGGCGCAGGAGTATCGGCTGCGTGTTCGAGCTCGTCACGACCCGGGCGGTGCGGCCCTTAAGGAGTTTCTTCCACGTGAGCCCGTGGTCTGCAAAATTGAAGGCGTAGTGCGGCAGCCAGGCGCGGTCGAACAGTCCCACGAGCATGGCCGGCATCGTGCTCCACCACGTCGGGTAAAAGAGTACGAAGTGCTCCGCCCAGCGCAGGTTCTCCTGGAAATCCTTCAGGTCCGGTTCAAGCTCCTGGATGGACTTGTAGCCCTCGTGGAGAATGGGGTCGAAGTGCATGTCGCCGAGGTTCATGCGGCGCACCTCGTGGCCCGCAGCGCGAGCAGCCGCTTCGTAGATATCGGCGAGCGCGCCGGAGAGGGTCGCGGGGTCGGTGTGCCCGAGCAGAATGAATATCTTTCGAGTAGTCATGCGGATTTCGGTTGAGGCGGGATGGTAAGGAACCGCGCATAGCGGAGGAGACCGTAGAAGATGGCGACCGCGACCACGTAGAGCGCAACCGCCGCGCCAAACGTCAGTTCCGGGAAAAAACCGAGCGCGAGATACGCGAGGAACCACCAGCCGGTAAAGACGACTGCTGAGCCGAGTGCAAAGGAGATGCGGCCGCGCGAGAGCGCCCAGGAGGCGTAGATGACGAGGAGCGCGAGGAGGACGAGCGTCCAGTAGCTCGCGGTGAGCGCGGGCTGTATCGCCGCCGCGTGAAAATACGCTTCGACGACGAGGCCAAATGACGCGACGAGAAGGAGCAGCATGCCGAAGCGCAGACCCCGCGCGATGTGGTCGAGGTGCGCGCGCTCCGCATGATCAATGCGGCCATCCCGCATCGCGCGTATGAATGCGAGCTCACCAAGAACCGCGGACACCGCTCCCATGATCGCGCCGAGCGCCTGGAAGAATACGAGCAGTGTGACCACCTGCATAGCGTTATTGCTGGAGGAGTCGGGCGAGCTCGTCGCGATGCTTCTTCATGACTTCCATCGCGGCCTTCATCTCGGGCTCGCCGCCTTTCTTGCGGCGCTCAATCTCTTCCGCGATGCGCTTGAAGAGCTCGGGGTCCTTTTCGACGAGCGCCATCATCTGGTCGCGTTGAGCCGCGGGCACGTCCTTCAGCTTCCAGTTCGCGTACTGCCTGATGAGAAAATTCTGTATCGACATGGGTCGATTCTAGCATATGCGCTCGGTGCCCGGACTTACTGATTTTCAGGACGCAGCCAGAGGCCGCGGATGGTGCGCGTCGTAAAATAGAGCGCGAAGAGCGACACGAGTGCGAGAGCCTCGAGGAAAACGAACGAGAGGCTCATGGTGTTCGCGCCGGCGCGGTACTGCTCAATGACCGAAGTGCCGAAGAGTAGCGTCCCGGTAATGGCGAGAAGCGCGTTCAGCCAGTGGATCCACTGTGCGGTTGGGTTCGTGATGCCCGCTGCGATGACGAGGAGCGCTGCCGCGACGACCACGCCGGTGACCGAGAGCGGCAAGTTTACGCCGATCGATTCCGCGACGATGAGGACGATGGCGCCTAGCATGAAGAGCGCGCGAACCGCATCGCCGTGGTAGTGCGGGATGCCACGCAGGTGGCCCGCCCCGGATCCTTCGTCAAACATACCGTAAGTATGACCCTCCTAGGGGGCCCGTCAAGGAGGCGAGGTGCCTAACCTACAGCAGGATGGTCGCCTCGTTATTCGAGACTTCAGCGATGCCTCCCTGCTCTATCTCGAAGTGATACTTCTCGCCATCCGCTGCGTGCACGCGGACGGTGCCCGCGGTGAGCCGCGAGACGAGCGGCTCGTGCGACGCGAGCACTTCGAAGACGCCCTCGGTGCCCGGCAGGAGCACAGACTCCGCCTCCCCGTCAAAGAGATTCTCGCCGACGCGCGCGATGGTGAGATGAAAGGCCTTCATGCAGGGTCAAAAGTCACAAGTCATTAGTCATGAGCAATGACGTATGACTCTCTATTTTACGTCATCAATCGAGCCCTTCATGTAGAAGGCGTTCTCGGGCTTATCATCATGCTTCCCCTCCACGATCTCCTTGAACCCGCGTACGGTCTCCTCGCGCGGGACGTAGGCGCCCGGCGTGCCAGTGAACACTTCTCCCACGAAGAACGGCTGCGAGAGGAATTTCTGAAGCTTGCGTGCGCGATACACGGTCTGCTTGTCGTCCTCGGAAAGTTCCTCGATGCCGAGGATGGCGATGATGTCCTGGAGGTCCTTGTAGCGCTGGAGGACGAGCTTCACCTGGTTTGCGACGCGGTAGTGCTCTTCGCCGACCACGTCCGGCGTGAGCGCCGCGCTCGATGAATCGAGCGGGTCGATAGCCGGGTAGATGCCGAGCGAGGCGAGCTGGCGCGAGAGCACGACGGTGCCGTCGAGGTGCGCGAAGGTCGTCGCCGGCGCCGGGTCGGTGAGGTCGTCTGCTGGCACGTACACCGCCTGCACCGAGGTGATGGAGCCTTTCTTCGTCGACGTGATGCGTTCCTGGAGCTTGCCCATCTCTTCTGCGAGAGTCGGCTGGTAGCCCACGGCCGAGGGAACGCGGCCGAGGAGTGAGGACACCTCGGAGCCCGCCTGGATGAAGCGGAACACGTTATCCATGAAGAAGAGGACATCCTTGCCGCCTTCGTCGCGGAAGTACTCGGCCTGGGTGAGGCCGGTGAGCGCGACGCGCGCGCGGGCGCCCGGCACCTCGTTCATCTGGCCGAAGACGAGCGCCGTCTTCGCGAGGACACCCGACTCTTCCATCTCATGGTAGAGGTCGTTGCCCTCGCGCACGCGCTCGCCGACGCCGGCGAAGACCGAGTAGCCGCCGTGCTCCTGCGCGACGTTGCGGATGAGCTCCTGGATGAGCACGGTTTTCCCCACGCCTGCGCCGCCGAAGAGGCCGACCTTGCCGCCCTTCAGGAACGGGATGATGAGGTCAATGGCCTTGATGCCGGTCTCGAAGACCTCGGCCTTCGTCGTCTGTTCGTCGAAGGACGGCGGCATGCGGTGGATCGGGAGCTTCGGCGTCTTCGCGCTAAGCGCCTCCTTGCCGTCTACCGTATCGCCGAGCACGTTGAATAGGCGGCCGAGTGCTGCCTCGCCTACTGGGACAGAAATCGGCGCACCGGTCGCGGCGACCTTCTCGCCGCGCGAAAGGCCCGCCGTCTCGTTCATCGAGATGGTGCGTACGCGGTCCATGCCGAGGTGCGACGCGACCTCGAGCGTGAGCTTCCCGTGCGTTCCACTCTTTTCGACGACGAGCGCGTCGCCAACTGCAGGGCGATTCTCGCCGAAGTGCACGTCTACGACCGGCCCGATGATTTCTGTGATTGTCCCCATAAAATTCAGCTTATAGCTATTAGCTTATAGTTCTTGGCGATTAATTCAATCCTTGCTATTTGCCATACGCTAACGGCTATTAGCTGGCTAGCGCCTCGCGGCCGCCGACGATTTCCGACACCTCGCGCGTGATGGCCGCCTGGCGGATCTTGTTGAAGAGGCGCTGGAGATCATGCGCGACCTCTTTCGACTTGTCGGAAGCATTCTTCATGGCGACCATGCGTGCCGAGTGCTCGGACGCCTTCGCCTCAAGGAGCATGTGGTAGAGCGAGACGGCGACGAGCCGAGGCACGAGGAGGTCGAGCATCGCGGCGTCGTCCGGCTCGATGGTGTAGGCCGGCGACGTCTCGCCTTTCGAGAGCTCGCTAAACTTGCCCTTCGCGGGCACGATGTCCTCGACAAGGCGCGTCACATCCTCGAGCGAGAGCGGGAGGAGCCGGCGCACGGTCGGCATCTGCTCGAACGTGCTCTTGAAGTTGCTGTACGCGACCTGCACCTCGTCGAACTCCTTCGCCGTGAACGCCTTCGAGAGCTCCGTGACGAGCTCATCCATGACCGAGAGCTCCACCTCGTCATGCTTGTTCTCCTCGTGCTTCGCGACTCGGTAGCCGCGGCGGTGCATGTGCTCGAAGCCCTTCTTGCCGTACGCGTAGATGGTGACCGCGTCTCTCGCGAACGGTGCGAGCGCTTCGTTCGCTGCCTTCAGGACGCCCGAGTTGAGCGCGCCCGCGAGCCCCTTGTCGCTCGTGATGAGGACGAGCGCGACCTTCTTCACCTCGCGCGCATCGGTGAGCGGGTGGCGCGCGAGGTCAGCGCCGGCGGAGAGGCGCGAGAGTATCTGGAGCGCCGCGCGTGCGTACGGACGGCCCTTCAAGGCCGACTCCTGCGTCTTCCGCATCTTTACCGCGGACACCGCTTCCATCGCACGCGTCACCTTGTGCGTGCGATTGGTCGCGGCAATCTTCGTCTTGATGTCCTTCAGTGCCATACCCTAGCGAAAATCACAATATCCAAGCACCAAGAACCAAATTCTCTCGGAGGGCATCACAGTTGATTTGGTACTTGTCATTTGTGATTTGATTATTGCGCAGAGCGCTTGACGAACGCGTCGAGCTTCTCGCGCAGGTCCTTTTCCGTACCCTCGCGGATCTCCTTCGACTCCTTGATGGCCTCGAGGACGCCGACAGCCTCACGCGAGAGGAAGTCGCGGAGCTTCGTCTCGACCGCCGATACAGTCTCCGGCTCGAACGAGTCGAGGTAGCCGTTCGTCGCGGCGAAGATGATGGCCGCCTCGAGCTCGAACGGCAGCGGCACGCCGCGGCCCTGGTTCAGGACCTGCGTCATGCGGCGACCCGAGTCGATCTGCTTCTTGGTCTCCGGATCGAGGTCCGAGGAGAACTGCATGAACGCCTCGAGTTCGCGGAACTGCGCGAGCTCGAGCTTTATCTTGCCCGAGACCTTCTTCATGGCCTTCGTCTGCGCGGACGAGCCCACGCGCGACACCGAGATGCCGACGTTAATAGCGGGACGCTGCCCCTTGTTGAAGAGGTCCGACTCGAGGAAGATCTGGCCGTCCGTGATGGAGATGACGTTCGTCGGGATGTATGCCGAAACGTCGTTCTCCTGCGTCTCGATGATGGGAAGCGCGGTGATGGAACCGCCGCCCTTCTCTTTGGAGAGCTTCGCCGCTCGCTCGAGGAGGCGCGAGTGGAGGTAGAAGATGTCGCCCGGGTACGCCTCGCGGCCAGGCGGTCGGCGCAAGAGGAGCGACATCTGGCGGTACGCAACCGCCTGCTTCGAGAGGTCATCGTACACGACGAGCGCGTCCTTACCCTGCTCCATGAAGTGCTCGCCGATGGCGGCGCCGGCGAACGGCGCGAGGAACTGCAGCGCTGCCGGGGAGGATGCCGGAGCGGTCACGACTATCGTGTACTCCATCGCGCCCTTCTCCGAAAGCTCCGCGACGATCTTTGCCGTCTTCGACTCCTTCTGGCCGATGGCGACGTAGATGCAGATGGGCCGCTTGTCCTTCGGCTCGCTCTTCTGGTTCAGGATCGTGTCGATAGCGATGGTCGTCTTGCCCGTACCGCGGTCGCCGATGATGAGCTCGCGCTGGCCGCGGCCGATAGGAATCATCGCGTCCACCGCCTTCACACCCGTGTGGAGCGGCACGTTCACCGGCGCGCGGTCGATGACGCCGTACGCTTCACGCTCGATGGGGCGGAGATCCTTCGCACCCGTCGGGCCCTTGCCGTCCACCGGCGCGCCGAGAGGGTTCACGACGCGACCAACGAGCGAATCGCCGACCGGTATCGAGAGCAGGCGGCCGAGGCGACGCACGAGCATGCCCTCGTACACCTTCGAGGCATCACCGAGGATGACGGCGCGGACGCCGTCCTCTTCGAGGTTCAGGACGAGGCCGTAGATCGGCGCAGCATCCTTGAGCGCTTCCTCGAGCGTGCGGTCATGGGTCGGGTCAAAGAGCACCATCTCCGTCATGATGGCGCCCGTGAGACCGTCGATCTCCGCGATGCCGTCGCCGGCCGCGCGTACCGTGCCCACCTCCTCGCTGCCCTTCTCGGGCTTCCAGGAGGCGATCTCCTTCTCGATGCGTTCGATTATGCTTTCCATACCGTAAATAGGGTTCAGGTGTCAGGGATCAGGTTTCAGGAACCCGTAACCCGCTGGTAAATGTCTACGAGTGCACGTTTCGCCGAGCGATCGACGAGCTTGCCGTTCCCGCGTGCGCGCCAACCGGCGATGAGGCCGCGGTTCACGCGAGCGCGCTTCGCGTGGAGCCCTGCGTCTTCCGCGGCGCGAAGCGCTGCGGCAGCCTCATGCTCGCTCGCCGCTTCGACGACGGTCTCGAGCGCCTTCCGGCGCGCCGCGACCTTCCGGAGCTCACGTACGATCTGCGGGAGCATCTTCACGCGACCGGTGCTCACGAGGTGCTGGATGAGCTTCGTCACCGCCGCGTCCGCCGCCGCAGCGTCGTCGTGCTCCGCAACCGATTCGAGCAGCCGGGTGTACTCGTCAATCATGCCTTCTCGCGGATTACCTTCTCTGCAGCGAGAAGCGAGAGCCGCGCGATATCCTTCTCGCTCTCGCGGCGCGCACGCGCGACCTCTTCGGTAGCGCGCGCCTCCGCGTCGGCGGCCACCTGGGCCGCACGCGCTTCCGCTGCAGACACGATGCTCGCCTTCTCCTTGTTTGCCGCTTCGCGCGCGGTAGCGAGGATGCCGTCCGCCTTCTTGTCAGCGTCCGCGACACGTGCCGCCGCCGCTTCGTCAGCACCGGCAAGCTTCTCACCGGCCTTCCTCGCGTCGTCGACGCCCTTCGCTATCATCTCGCGGCGCTTGTCGAGGGTCGCCATCACCGGCTTGTAGAGGAAGTACCACAGCGCGAGGAGAACGATGCCGAAGTTCACCACCTGCGCGAGAAGCAGGTGCCAGTCGATGCCGAATGCTGAGAAGAGTTGGTTCATACGGAGGTCATGAGTCACCAGTCATAGGTCATGAGCCTTATGACTCAAGACGCATGACTAATGACTTCTGCTAGACGAACTTGATGATGAACGAGACCACGAGCGCCAAGATACCGAGCGCCTCCGTGAAGACGATCGCGAGGATCATGTTCGAGACGATCTTGCCGGACGCCTCAGGATTCCTCCCGATAGCTTCCATCGCGCCGCCGCCGATAAGACCGATGCCGATACCCGGACCGATCACGCCGAGTCCTGCGGCGAGCGCCATGCCGAGCATGCGTGCTGAATTTACGTCCATATGCTGAAAAGTGAGTTACGTCCTAGTAAAAACCAATACGCGGCCCAGTACATCCCGGAGCCGCACGATGCGCCGCTAGTGCGCCTCGTGCGGATCAGCGATGGCAAGTTTGATGAAGAACAGCGTGAGGATAGCGAACACGACTGCCTGCACGAGCCCGATGAACATCTCAAAACCCATAAGGGGCGCGGGCAAGAAATACGGCAGGAAGTATCCCGCCACCATGACCACGACCTCGCCTGCGAAGATGTTTCCGAAAAGACGGAACGAGAACGTGATGAGCCGGCCCAGGTTCGACAGGATCTCGAGGAGACCCACGAAGAACCCGACCGGCGACTTCAGGTTAACATACTTGCCCGCGTACTTGAAAATCCCGAGCACCACGATGCCGGTTATCTCTATCGTGAGGAACGAGATGATGGCCAGGGCCAGCGTGAAGTTGAGGTCCGTGGTCGGCGCACGCAGGAGCGGAATGAAGTCTGCGCCGCGCACGAGGCCGATGGAGCCGACGCCCGGGAAGAATTCGAGCTCGTTTATGAACGCCACGAAGATGAAGATGGTCGCGACCAGCGGGAAGAACCGGCGCGCGAGCTCCTCACTCTCGAGGGTCTCCGCCATGTAACCGAGCGCGCCCTCGAACGCCCACTCGACGCCCGCCTGCAGCTTCCCCGGCACGAGCGCGAGCTTCCGGCCGAAGAAGTACGTCCCGACGAGGAGAATGGCCATGAGGAGCCACGCCATGACGAGGGCGTTCGTCACGGGGAAACCGAAAACGGAGCCTATGCGCTCCGCTGCCAGCACGACCGTGATGCCGCTATGCATGTTCGGAGTGTAGCAAACGGACGCGCAGATAAAAAGTGGAGGCCACGGAGCGGACGCTCCATGGCCTCGTGCGGGAGTGCATTCAGAGCACCCCGCGTTTGTGTTCCCCGATGACGATGCGGCCCGGATTGAACGCCGTCTTGAAAACAGACAGCGCCTTTCGCGGTTCCGCTTCGCCGCACATGAATACATCGAACGCCGCATAGCCTT
>JAKAMK010000026.1 GCA_021812925.1 bacterium
ATCGAGGAAACCGGCGTGCTCATCATGGAGGAGATACACGGCGTCAACCTGCAGAAGATACTCAACGGTACGGAACCGTTACCGCCTTCGTACTCGCACCATGCCTTCTTCGACGCGCTTGAAAAGTACGTGCAGGCGCTCCACGAGACGCACCACATCGCGCACGGCGATCTCGAGCCGCGCAACATCATGGTGGAAGAGGAGAGCGGCATGCCGCGCATCATCGACTTCGGCCGCTCCGTGTGGACAAAGGGACTGGACGCGGAGAAGCGCGCTCGTCTCGAGCAGGCTGATTGGGACGCGCTCGCCGCCACGGAAGAAAAGATGTCTGCGCTCGCAAATTGACAGTAAATATAAGTTGAGTTATTATTATGAACGGCAAAAATAACCAGATGGTGGGTACCATGGCACTCAGTAAACACTTGCGCGAGCGCGCTCTTGCGCTCGCTCGACGAATGCACGCCGAGGGGTCTTTCGAGGCCCCGATTGATATTCTGGAAAAAGGTGCCGAGACGGTCGGCGAGAGGGCGGGACTATTGACCACCGCCGCCGACGCACTTTCAATCGTTCTCGGAGTGGTCGAATTCGAGGGAACCACGTACTACGTGGGCATCCCGAAGAATTCCTGACACAAGGGGTCTGCACACGCTGCAGGCCCCTTATTGCATGCCAAGTAAGCCATTCTGACAGAGAAAACGGGCGCTCCACTTGTGGAGCGCCCGTTCCGTATGAGGCATCGACGCGAACTAGTGCATCGTGCCGCGAATTTTGCCCAGGGGGACGTACAGCGCAGTCCGCACCATCTTGTCGATGTATGCGGCCTGTTTCTGCTCGTTCCTGGGAAAGAACTTCTTCGCTGCCGCGGCGAGGTCGAGGATGTGCCCTGCGAACTCGTCTTCGATGGAAGTCTGACGTTGCTGCGGCAAAAGCGCCTGAGCTTGTGGGCAAGCGATGGCACTCCGCGCAGCGCTCGGTTCCATAAAGATTCTCGCAGACCCGCGGCCGTTCGATGACGTCGAAGACATCATCGAACGCATGGCCAAAGGCAGGTTCGACGAGATATGCGTAGTGGGACCGACAAGCGTGAAAGACAAGCTCGTCTCGCGCGGCATCCTCCCGATCATTTTCAGGGAGGAGCTGACGCCAGAAGGGAAGAGGCGCTACGTCGCCGAAGAATATCTCGGCGTGACGGTACACACTCGCCCGCTGTAACCAACCACGACCTCGAGACAGATCGCGCAAGCGGTCTGTCTTTTTCTTTTGTGCGCGAGCGCTGGCGTACTATGTACCCGATGCCCGAAGGCTCGCAGCGTATCCGGAAAACAGCGTATATCGCCGTGCCGCTCCTTCTCGCGCTGAACGTATTCATATATATAGCGCTGCTCGCCCCGCCGCGCCTCACGGTGACCATCCTGCCGCTCGGCAGTGCCGCCGCATTCCTCGTCGCCGCCCCAGAGGGCACGCCCGTGCTTGTCGGCGCCGGACCGGACGCCTCGGTACTCCGCGCGCTCGGCGAGACGCTCGCGCCCTGGCAGCGGAGCCTCTCTGCGCTCGTCCTCACGAGCATCTCGGGTGCCGACGCGGGCGGCGCGCCCGAGATGCTCGCGCGGTACCGCGTGGCAGAAATCGTGAGACCGGAAGCAAAAGGCACGGCGAGTAGGGAAGCGGCGCTCGCCGAGGCGAGCGCCGCTTCCGGCACGCACCTCACGCTCGCACACCGCGGCGACCGCTTCGCGCTCGGCGGCGGCGCGTACCTCGACGTCCTGTGGCCACCCGAAACCGCGACGCTGCTCCGCGCGAGCGACGGACCGCTTGTCCTGCGCCTCTCGTACGGCAGGACCGCCATCGACATCGCACCCGACAGCTTGCCGGCGAGCGACGCCGCGTGGCTCGCGGCGCTCGACGCAGGACTGCCAGCCGCCGCGCTCACCTTGAGTTCCTCGACGCCCGCGGGCACCTACGTATCGGACGGCATACACCTATATAAGGAATGAGCCGGGCGGCCTACGGCCGCCCAGCTCATTCCTATCCTTCCAGCTTAAATCTTGCCCGCCTTCTTGAGGGCTGCGTACGCGCCGTTCTTCTTGACAGTCTTCAGACCCTTCACGGAGACGTCGACGAGCACGGTCTTGCCGAGTTCGGGGACGTAGATGCGGCGCTTCTGGAGGTTTGCCTTGCGGCGGACCTTGCCCGTCGGGTTGAACTGCGTCGCGCGGACACGGTTCGAGTACCGCCCGCCGATCTGCGTGCTCTTGCCGGTGATGTCACACGTTCGTGCCATAGTTGCCGCATCCTACCACACGCCGTAGACTAAAGGCAAATGACTTCGATAGTCCTGTCCCTCGTCGTCCTCATCCTCTCCGTCATCGCGCACGAGGTCGCGCACGGCTACGCAGCCGACGCGCTCGGCGACCCGACCGCGCGGCTCGCGGGCCGCCTCACCCTGAATCCGCTCCCGCACATCGATCCCGTCGGCTCGGTCATCGTGCCCGCGCTCCTCGTCCTCTCCGGTTCGCCAATCCTCTTCGGCTGGGCGAAACCGGTGCCGTACAATCCGTACAACCTCACGTCGCGACGCTGGGGTGAGACCGCCGTCGCGCTCGCGGGCGTCGCGACGAACTTCACGCTCGCCATCCTCTTCGGCCTCCTCGTCCGCTACGGCACCCTGCTCGGGTTCGATGCGACCGCGCTCTCTCTTGCCGCGACCATCTGCTTCGTGAACCTCTTCCTCGGCCTCTTCAACCTCATCCCGTTCCCGCCTCTCGACGGCTACCGCGCGCTCACCTCTGCCTTGCCGTGGCACCTCTCACTCGGCCTCCGCCGCTTCGAGGCGGCCGTCGCGGGCGCGAGCATGTGGGCGCTCGTCCTCTTCCTCGTAGTCTTTTCGTACGTATTCGCGGGACCATTCTTCAATCTCGTCGCGATGCTCTTTGGCATTCTGACCGGACAGGGAGTATCGTAGCGGCATGGACCTGAACGCAATCCCGAAGCAGTACTGCGAGAATGTCGTCGCCGGCCACACGCCCGAGCACTTCATCATGGTCATGACGGTGGGGAACAGCGCGACCGCCTATGCGCTCTCGCCGAAGCACATGAAACGCCTCGTGCAGAGCCTCACGCACCAGCTCGCTGAGTACGAGAAGCAGTTCGGCGCGATTGACGCGACCTGGACGCCGGGCATCGAGAGTCCCATACAGACCAAGGACCTTGGGAAGTAGCAACGGGCGTCGCGCGGCTTCCGGCATGCCGGAGCAGAGCGCGACACCTGCTGCGAACAGCACCAACGAACGGTCGTGTACTGCTACACCCGAACACGCACGCAAGAACGGCGCGGACTTACTCGTCGAACCGAGCGTGCGTGCACCGCTCATACGCAAAAACCGATTACCCGAGCGGGAGTGTTCGGGTATACTACGCCTCATGGAGTATCAGGTTCCGCAGTTCATCGAGGTCGAAGACAAGATAGTCGGACCGCTCACCCTGAAGCAGTTCATCTACGTGGCCGGCGCCGCGGGTCTCATCGTCGTGTTCTACGTCTACCTGCCGCTCTATCTCACGGTCGTGCTCGCCTTGCCAGTCATCGCGCTCGCCGCGGGACTCTCCTTCTATAAGGTAAACGGGAAACCGCTCATCGAGATGCTCGAGGCGGGCTTCACGTACTACACGGGCGCGAAGCTCTTCCTCTGGAAGCACGAGGAGCCGAAGGCCGCCGCTCCCGTAGCGGCACCCGAAGCGGCGGCGCGACCGGTAGCGCGACCGGTAGCGCGCCTCACGAGCGGCAAGCTGTCGCAGCTCGCCTGGTCGCTCGACGTCGAAAGCGCGCCGAATCCCTCCGACACGGAACACTAGTATGCCCCCTGCAAAGAGCACCGCCACCGCGACCCAGCGCTTCATTCCGGTAAAGGAGATCCGGAACGGCATCGTGGTCCTCAAGGACGGCGGCTACCGCGGCATCCTCATCTGCTCGTCGGTGAACTTCGGCCTGAAATCCGCGGACGAGCAGCGCGCCATCATCGAGGGCTTCCAGAACTTCCTCAACACGCTCGACTTTTCCATCCAGATAGTCGTGAACTCGCGGAAGATGGACCTGCGCCCGTACCTCGCGCTCCTCGAGAAGAAGGAGCCCGAGCAGAAGACCGAGCTCCTGCGCATCCAGCTGAAGGAGTACGTCGAGTTCATCCGCTCGTTCGCAGACCAGGCGAACATCATGACGAAATCCTTCTACATCGTCGTGCCATACTCGCCGCACGTGAACGCGGTCGAGAGCGCCGCCGGGCTCTTCGGCGGAAGGAAGAAGCCGGAGGCCGCGAGCGCGAGCACCTTCGAGGAAGACCGCGTGCAGCTCGAACAGCGGCTCTCCTTGGTCGCGGGCGGGCTCTCGGGCACGGGCGTGCGCGCGGTTCCCCTCGGCACCGAGGAGGTCATCGAGCTCTTGTACCGCTCCTTCAACCCAGGCGAGCTCGAGAATCCGATCAGGCTAGATACTTAGGCTTTAGGCGCTAGGCTTTAGCGAACGACCACAGGATGCAAACCTATCGCGACTTAATCGTGTGGCAAAAGTCTATCGAGTTAGCTGCTGCCGTATACGCGCTAACCGCTCAGTTCCCGCAAGAGGAGCGCTTCGGCCTTGCATCACAAATGCAGCGCGCGGCTGTCTCAATCGCTTCAAACATAGCTGAGGGGAAATTGCGTGGTTCACCGGCCGAATGGCTGCGTTTTCTCCGTATTGCGTTCGGTTCGGGTGGCGAATTGGAGACGCAGATCGAGATTGCGAAACGGCTTCCCAAAACGGAATCCCTTGCATTCGAGCCGGCAGATACGCTCTTGAACGAGGTTATGCGGATGTTGAATGGTATGATTTCGAAAGCTAGCGCCTAACGCCTAGAGCCTAGCACCTATTCCTATGGCACTCCTCGATTTTTTGAGCAGAAAGCACGCAGACGAGACGCCGGAAATAACGCCGGTCCTGCCGAAGGACATCTACAAGCAGGGCGCCCTCTCCCTGATCGACACCATCGCGCCCACGGCGCTCCAGATCGGCTCGCGCGAGCTCACCCTCGGCGAGAAGTTCGTGCGTTCGTTCTACACCATCTCGTACCCGCGCTTCCTCTCGGATAGCTGGTTCGCACCGGTTATTAATCTCGACAAGGTGCTCGACGTCGCCATCTTCATCCACCCGGTCGAGACCGAGCAGGCCCTGCGCGGCTTCCAGAAGAAGGTCGCCGAGGTACAGAGCCAGATCGCCGAGCGCGAGGCGCGCGGCCTCGTGCGCGATCCGCTCCTCGACACCGCATACCAGGACCTTGAGAGCCTCCGCGATAACCTCCAGCAGGCGCAGGAGAAGCTCTTCGACGTCGGCCTCTACCTCTCCCTCTACGGCGACACCCGCGAAGAGATCGACAAGACGGAGGGTGACATCCGCGGAATCCTCGACGCGAAGCTCGTGTACACGAAGCCCGCACTCTTCCAGCAGGAGCAGGGGTTCCGCTCGTGCCTCCCCTTGGGCACCGACGAGCTTCTCGTGAACTCGAAGCTCAACTCCTCGCCCCTGTCGTCGCTCTTCCCGTTCGTGTCGTTCGACCTCACTTCCGACCGCGGCATCCTCTACGGCATCAACCGCCACAACTCCTCGCTCATCCTCTTCGACCGCTTCTCCCTCGAGAACTACAACTCGGTGGTCTTCGCGAAGTCGGGCTCCGGCAAGTCCTACGCGACGAAGCTCGAGATACTCCGCTCCCTCATGTTCGGGACGGACGTCATCGTCATCGACCCGGAGCGCGAGTACGACCAGCTCGCCGAGGCGACCGGCGGCCGCTCGTTCCACATCTCGCTCTCCTCGGAACACCACATTAACCCGTTCGACCTGCCGCCCGTGAAAGAGGACGAGGACCCGAAGGACATCCTCCGGAGCAACATCATCAACCTCGTCGGACTCTTCCGCATCATGCTCGGCGGCCTCACGCCGGAAGAAGACGCCATCATCGACCGCGCCATCTCGGAGACGTACGCCCTGAAGGACATCACGGGCGACGCGGACTTCACGGGCGCAGAGCCGCCTCTCCTCACCGACTTCGAGCAGGTGCTCTCCGGCATGGACGGGAGTGAGTCCCTCGTCGAGCGGCTTAGCAAGTACACGCACGGCAGCTGGTCGGGCTTCCTCAACCAACCGACGAACGTCGACCTTAATCAGCAGTTCGCCGTCTTTTCCGTACGCGACATGGAGGACGAGCTGAAGCCGGTCGCGATGTACATCATCACCCACTTCATCTGGAACGCGGTGCGCCACGAGCTCAAGAAGCGCCTCCTCATCATCGACGAAGCGTGGTGGATGATGAAAAGCGAGGACACCGCAAGCTTCCTCTACAGCCTCGCGAAGCGCGGCAGGAAGTACTACCTCGGCGTCGCGACCATCACCCAGGACGTCGAGGACTTCCTGAAGAGCCCCTACGGCCGCCCCATTTTGAATAACTCGTCCCTGCAGCTCCTCATGAAGCAGTCGCCGACGACCATCGATATCCTGCAGCAGACCTTCAACCTCACGGACGAAGAGAAGTACCTCCTCCTCGAGGCCGGAGTGGGGGAAGGGCTTTTCTTTGCCGGCATGAAGCACGTCGCCATAAAGATCGTCGCATCCTACACCGAGGACCAGATCATCACCTCGGACCCGTCCCAGCTCATCGCCATCAAGCAGGAGAAGGAGCGGCTCGCATCGCAGAAGCAGCAAGGGTAGCGGGAGCGCGATTCGCGCACGGTATAATTAGTGTGTGGCAGAAGGAACGGACCGTCTCTCGAATGCGCCGCGCCATGCGGCAGCAACGCGGCTCGCCGGTGCGGCACTCGCGAGCGCTACGGGCGTCGAGGAGGCTGCGCTCGCGGCGCGGCTCATGGGTGCCGCGCGGCGGAAGAGCCGCCGCGCGGGCGCCTCACTCACCGAGCCGCCCGTGATGACCTGGGGGAAAGCGGCACCCATCATCGTCGTCGCGGTCATTTTCGACGCGCTCCGGTTCATGTGCGACCAGGCATGGTTCTTCGGTCCGGCGCTTGCCGCCCTCTACTGCACGGCGAAGGTGAGCGGCATCCTCTCGACGTACACGTTCGGCCTCCTCGGCACCGGCACAGCGGCCGCCGCGTGCGTGACCGTCGCGGGCGTAGTCGGTGCCGCCGGCGTAGCGGCAGTTGAAGCTGCAGGTACGGTGCTCGCGCTCGCCATCGGACTCCTCGGCTGGCTCACGGTCACGCTCTTCCTCGTCCTCACGGATTCTCGTATTTTCAAGACTGACAAGTCGTCTCTCCTCTGGCTCGTGGGCGGCCTCTTCATTGCCGAGGTGCCGTTCATCAACATGCTGCCCGGACTTACCGGCACTACCATTAAGCTCTTCGCGACGCAGATACGGAAAGAAAAAGCCGCGCACGCAGACTGGGCACGCGCGAATGCAGCTCGACTCGCCACGGAACGCGCCGAGCGGGAGCGCGAGGCACTGCTCCTACAGCAGCAGATTGCCGAGCAGGAAGCTGCAGCAGCAGCGGAGGAAGCGGCCGAGGAAGAAGCGGAGGCTGCGCAGCTCGACGCAGATGCCGTTAATGCGTATGACGGAAATCTGCCCGGCGCCGCGAACGATTTCGGGGAAGGGGCCCTCGCGGCATAGCCATTGTGAAAATCGCCGCAGGTCCCGTGCGGGCACAGGTTATACTGTAGCCATGTTCCCGCGCCTTTCGTCCGGTCGCGCGTTCGCCCTCACGAGCCTTGCGCTCCTTCTGCCGCTGTTCGCGGCGGCACAGTCGGTCGGCAGTACCGCGCCCTTCACGATTTCCGTCTCCCCGCAGAACCTCGCGCCCTATAGCTCGGCGAGCATTTCCGTGCTTTCCACCTCGCTCGACCTCCCGAACGCGACCATGACCGTCTCCGTGGACGGCGCGAAGACGTACACGGGCAACGTGCAGCCGGTTGCGGTCCCGCTCGGCGGAAGCGGCTCGCGCACGACCGTGAAGGTCACCCTCACGACGAACGGCCAGCCGTACACCGCATCGGTCGTGCTCGTGCCCCAGGACGTGGCGCTCGTCGCCGAACCGGTGTCCTCGGCGCCGGCGCTGTACCCGGGGAAGCCCCTCGTCCCGCTTGAGGGCGCGACGCGGGTCGTCGCCGTCGCGAACCTCCGCACCGCTTCGGGCAAACCTATCGACCCTGCCGCGCTCGCTTACACCTGGACGGTCGACGGCACGGTCGAGGGCAACGCCTCCGGCATCGGGAAGGAAGCCATCCTCGTCGCCTCGCCCCTCGAGTACCGCTCGCGCGACATCTCCGTCTCCGTCTCGAGCCAGGATGGGACGCTCGGCGGCGGCGCAGCGCTCTCGCTCACGCCCCAGGAGCCGACCGTGCGCATCTACGGAGAGGACCCGCTCCTCGGCATCCTCTTCGACCACGCCTTCACGGGGACCGCCGCGCTCACGGGCTCCGAGGCCTCGCTCTTCGGCGCCGCGTACTCGTTCCCGACCTCGGGCGGCGCACCGAGCCTCACCTGGTACCTGAACGGCGCCACCGCGCAGACGGGCAGCACGCTCACGCTCCGCCCGACCGGATCGGGGCAGGGCAGCGCGGGCGTCTCGCTTTCCGCTACCGCAGGCACCTACGCGAACGCGAACGCCTCGCTCACGCTCACCTTCGGCGCGCAGCCGAGCACTAACCTTTTCGGCCTATGACCCGATTCTTCCGCCACCTACCCGGGCTCCTCGTCGCGTTCTTCGTGACCGCCGCGCTCGCTCACGCGCAGGGCGCGAACTTCGTGCCGCTCGCGCCTATCCCCGGGCTCACAGACTCCGGCACGGCGAGCCAGGTCCTCTCGAGCGGCAGTTTCGCCGCGTTCTTCAATAACCTCTACAAGTTCCTCGTGGGACTCGCCGCAGCGCTCGCGGTCATCGAGATCGTGATCGGCGGCCTCGAGTGGTCGACCGCGGGGGACAACACGTCGAAGGTGTCGAAAGGGCGCGAGCGCATCACCCAGGCCGTCCTCGGCCTCGTGCTCGTGCTCTCGCCCGTCCTCGTGTTTTCCATCATCAACCCGACCATCCTCAACCTGAATGTGAATTTCCAAGCGCTCCATACGGCGTGGTCCTCGGGCAACGTTCCCATACAGGCCCCCATACCATCCTACGACTCGTCCAGTAATGGAAACGCGTACCAAAATAGTGCGACCTATACCGCCTGCACCGGTGCGGACTGTTCGGCGGCCGCGAATCAGTGTACGGGACATACGCCCGGGTTTTATACCGCCACGGTACAAGCGGTGTGTATCACGCCAAACAACGCTATAGATACGAGCAATCCTCCGAATGTCCCGACGTATTTCTTCGGTCTCATATCGGGCAGTGCGGGAAGCGCGACCTCTTGCCCGGTCAGTACGGACAAGCTGTCAATCATGTGCACGTACACGCCAGCGACTAACTTCGCACATTAAGGCAAGAAACATGCGTCGCACCCTGATCATCCTTGCCGTCGTCATAGTCCTCCTCGGAGCTGGAGCGGCGGCGTACTACTTCTTCTTCGC
>JAKAMK010000027.1 GCA_021812925.1 bacterium
GCTGGGACGCGGGCTACTGCGCCTACGACCACGGGCTGCTAGTCACTTATCCATCGTATACGTTAACGCTCATTAGTTATGTCTAATACCAAGCGAGGCTTTACCTTGATCGAGCTCCTCGTCGTGATCGCCATCATCGGCATCCTCTCGGCAGTCGTGCTCGCATCTCTTAACACGGCGCGTTCGAAGGGTAGTGACGCGGCGGTCCAGTCTGACATGAAGACGGTCCAGACACAGGCAGCTATCTACCAGAACGACAATAACGGCAGCTACAACACGTCGGGCGTCGCCATCTCGGCGAGCACGCTCGCGGGCTGCACCGCTTCCGGCGTGTTCTCTGACGCGACCATCGTGAAAGCGCTCACGAACGTGAACACGGACAACGCCGCCGGCGGCATCGTCTGCGGTTCTGACGCGAAGGGCACCGCCTACATGGCGGCCGCCAAGCTCGTCTCCTCGGCGGACTACTTCTGCGTCGACTCGACTGGCGCAGCGACGACTACCGCGACCACCATTACGGCAGGCGCCACGACGTGCCCGTAATCCACACGTTCTAGCGGCAAAGGAAAACGCGGCGCGAAAGCGCCGCGTTTTCTGGTATCATCACGCCATGCACGTGCTCGTGAGCGTCTTTCTCTTCTGTCTCGGCGCGATTATCGCGAGCTTCGTCGGTGTCGTCGTCGTGCGGTACGGGACGGGGCAATCCATGCTCTCCGGCCGTTCAAGGTGCGATGCGTGCGGCGCGCCGCTCCCGCCCGTCGCGCTTATCCCGGTGTTCTCCTACGCGCTCGGGCGGGGGAGAGCTGCCTGCTGTGGCGCACGCATCTCGCCGTTCTCGACGGTCGCTGAGCTCATGCTCGGCGCGCTCTTCGTGCTGTCCTATGACGCGCTCGGACTCGCGCTCCCTTTGCTCGCGTTCCTCATCATGCTCGGGTCCCTGCTCGCCATCGTCGAGTATGACCTCATGCACCAGATCATCCCGCCGGCATTCCTCGCGGTATTCCTACCGGCCTCGGTACTCGTCGCGGTAGGTACCGCCCCGTCGAAGGGCGCGCTCACGACGACGCTCGCTGTGGCGATAGCGTTCGCCGTATTCTTCGCACTCCTGCATTTCCTGTCACGCGGTCGGCTCATGGGGCTTGCAGACACGCCGGTCGTCTTCGGGCTTGCACTGTTTTCCGGACCTGCCGCCATCCCGGGATTCCTGTTCTCGTTCTGGATAGGAGCAGTTATCGGCATAGGCGTGTTGCTCGGCCAGCCACCCGGCTCTAGAATGAACATAGAAGTCCCGCTGGCACCGTTTCTTGCCGCAGGCTTCCTCCTCGCCTACTATTCGTCATGGAATCCTTTCGCACTCACGCTCCTGCTCCCGTACGCGTAAGGCGCGCGCGTACGGGGTTCACCCGCACACTAACTTTCGCATCGCGCAAAGCGCAGGGCCGAAGGCCTATGCGAAAGTTAGTGTCCGGGTTCACGCTCATCGAGCTCATCGTGGTGCTCGCCATCATCACCGTCATCCTCGGTATCGCGTTCACGAGCCAGAGCTCATTCAATCGCTCGCTCATACTGGCGAACACGGCATACGACATCGGGCTCACGTTCAGGAGCTCTGAGACGTACGGCATCGCGACGCGCGCTGCCGGCACCGACGTGAATACCGGCTACGGCCTGCACTTTATGAAGCAGTCTCCGAACAACTCGTTCATCTTCTTCGAAGACTCGTACCCGCCGCTGCCGCAGTCCTCGGCATGCCATCCGAACACCCTCGGCTCTGACACGCCGGCAGCGAAACCAGGCGACTGCGTCTATACGCTCGGCAGGGACATCCAGACAAGCACGTACTCGCTCAACAATGGCATCACGATAGCGGATTTCTGCGTGCGTAACGGAAGCTCGTGGTCCTGCGCCAATTCGCATGGCGCGGGGCTCTCATCGCTCGACGTCGTGTTCGCTCGCCCGAACCCGACGCCGTTCATGAGCGCGAACGGGTCGTACGTAAGCGGCTATAACGAGGCGTGCCTCTCGCTCACGTCCTCCTCCGGGGGCGCCCGGTATGTCTCGGTCTCAGCATCAGGCGAGATCGATCCGCACGCGGTCTCTTGTCCTACGCCATGAACACGCACACATCACAGCGCACACGAGGATTCACCCGCACACTAACTTTCGCATCGCGCGAAGCGCAGGGCCGAAGGCCTATGCGAAAGTTAGTGTCCGGGTTCACGCTCATCGAGCTCATCGTCGCGGTCGGCCTCTTCGCGCTCGTCATGACGCTCGCCTCAGGCGCATACCTCATGATGATAGGCGCCAACCGGCAGGCGCAGGCGCTCGCGACCGGCATCAATAACCTCTCGTTCGCGCTCGAGACCATGACGCGCGATATCCGCACCGGAAGCCAGTACTGCGGCGGCGGTTCGTGCGTGCCGGGGAGCTTCTCGTTCGTGGATACCGATGGCCAGCCGGTGACCTACGGTTTCTCGAACAGCGCATCCGTCTGCGGAGGCAGTACGACGGGATGCCTCACGCGCGAGGTCGGCGTCGGCACGGTCAGTCCGCTCACGGACCCTTCGGTCAACGTCTCCTCGGTGCAGTTCCTTACCTCCGGAACCTCGCCTAGCGATTCGGTGCAGGCGCGCGTGACCATCATAGTGTCGGGCACCGTCTCCTCCGGGCCGGGGCAGACGCAGGCGTTCACCGTCGAGACCGGCGCGACCATGCGCGGCACGGACCTATGACCATGAAGCCGCGACCGTACACCCGAGGGTTCACCCGCACACTAACTTTCGCATCGCGCGAAGCGCAGGGCCGAAGGCCTATGCGAAAGTTAGTGTCCGGGTTCACACTCATCGAGACATTGGTCGCGATAGCGATACTCACGCTTGCCGTCGTCGGCCCGCTCTATACGGCGGATCGCGCGCTCGTCTCGGCACAGCTCGCGAATCAGCAGCTGACCGCCTCATACCTCGCCCAAGAAGGGGTGGAATACGTCCGCGGACTCCGCGACGATGCGTACCTCTCCACGTATCGCACCTACCAGAACACGTCGGGCGTGAACATCTCGGATACCGCGTGGGCGTCGTTCCTCACCACGTCCGTGGGGTCGTGCCGTTCCGGCACGTGCAGTTACGACCCTTCGTACGGCCTCTCCGCGTGTAGCGGCAGCTCGTGCCCCACGCTCTACCTCGCAAACGGTTCATACACGACGCAGAGCGGACGCTCGGGCGCAAAGGTGACGCCTTACACGCGCTCCATACAGGTCGAGAACATCACGCCGGCACCTCCGAATGACGCGAAAGGCAATCCTATCGACGTCGAGGTGGTGTCGACCGTGACGTGGAACTTCCACGGCGTCGCACACTCGGTCGACGTGACTGAGGATCTGACACCATGGCAATAAACCCGCACACCACGTTCCGCATCGCGCGAAGCGCAGGGCCGAAGGCCTATGCGGAACGTGGTGTGCGGGTAAACCCGGAGCGCGGTTTCGCGCTCCTCATCGCTGTCATCTTCATGTCGGTCATGCTCACCTTCGGACTGGCACTCGGCTCGCTCGCCTACAAGCAAGAGGTCATCGCCTCGAGCGCCATCGAGTCGCAGTATGCGTTCTATGCGGCAGATGCAGCGCTCGAATGCGCGCTCTACCAGGACCAGCGCCTGAACGCGTTCGCCTATGACGCGACGCGGACCGCGCCGACTCCGACCTACAGCTGTGACGGCAGCGCTCCGCTCTCGGTTCCCAGCAAGAGCCCCTACAAGACGTATTCGGGAAGCACCATGATCCTCTCGTATCGGTTCTCGCTCGACAGCGGTAAGCGGTGCGCGGACGTGACCGTGTATAAGCCGTCCTCCGCGAGTGGCCACACCTACCTGTTCTCACAAGGGTATGACGTCTCCTGTTCAGTCGTGGGCAATCCAGGGAGCACATCGCGTTACGTGAGTCGCGGCCTCGAAGCCAACTACTAGCCCCTAGGAAATCACGGTATATTGGAGGGGCTATGGCAGTCCCGAAGAAGGCGGCAGAACGAGCGGAGAAGCTCCGCGAACTCCTTGCGCACCACGCGCACCTCTACTACACGCTCGACCAACCCGAGCTCTCTGATGCTGCGTACGACTCGCTCGCGCGCGAGCTCGCGTCGCTCGAGGAGGAGTACCCGGAACTCCGTTCGAAAGAGTCAGTGACCGGACGGGTCGTGGGCGAGGCGCTCCCGGAGCTCAAGAAAGTGAAGCACGAAGTCCCGCAGTGGTCGTTCAATGACGCGTTCACGGAAGAAGAGCTCGAGGCATTCGACGCACGTCTCCGGAAAGCGACCGGGGTCGCGCCGACCTATGACCTCGAGCTCAAGATAGACGGCCTGAAGATAGTATTCACGTACGAGAAAGGGGAGCTCGTCTTGGCGGCGACGCGCGGTGACGGGGTCACGGGCGAAGATGTCACGCATAACGTCCGCACGATTCGCGAAGTGCCGGCGCGTCTCGGCCGCCCGATAGACCTCATCGCTGAGGGCGAGGTGTACCTGCATCGCTCCGGGTTCGAGAAGCTGAACGCCGAGCGCGCGAAGCGCGGCGAGCCGCTCTTCGCGAATCCGAGAAACGCCGCGGCCGGCAGCATCCGTCAGCTCGATCCGAGGGTCGCTGCCGAGCGACCCTTGGGCGCGTTCCTCTATGACCTCGCGAAGACGAGCGAGCGCTTCCCGCCGACCCAGACGGAAGAGCTTGAGTACCTGCGGGAGCTCGGGCTTCCGGTGAATCCGGAGCATCGTCATGCAGATACGCTTCACGAGGCGTTTACGTACTGGGAGAAATGGCAGGGCCCTGCGCGCGAGAAACTCGATTACCAGCTCGACGGCGTCGTGTTGAAACTCGAATCGCGCAAGCTCGAAGAGCTCCTTGGCTACACCGGGAAAGCGCCGCGGTGGGGCATCGCCTATAAGTTCCCGCCGGAGCAGGTGCAGACGGTCGTCCTTGATATCGCGCTCCAGGTGGGGCGCACCGGTAAGCTCACGCCGGTGGCGCATTTGAAGCCCGTCGCCGTCGCTGGTTCCGTGGTCGCTCGCGCCACCTTGCATAATGAAGATTTCATAACGGAAAAAGACATTCGCGTGGGCGATACGGTGATTTTGCAGAAAGCGGGCGACGTTATTCCGGAAATCGTCTCGGTAGTGAAAGAGCTCAGGCCGAAAGGCGCCAAGCTTTGGAAGTTTCCGACGCATTCGCCTTTGTGCGGTGGTGATGGTGCGATAGAGCGGTGCCCTGGCGAAGCGGCGCACCGTTGCGTGGTGTCGGGCTCGTTCGAGCAGCAAGCGAGGAAGCTCATCCACTTCGCGGGGAAGAGCGCCTTGGACATAGACGGCATGGGGAAGGAAACCGTGCGGACACTCATGGAGCACGAGCTCGTCTCCGAGTTCGACGATTTCTTCGAGCTGACGTCGGACGAGCTGCTCGCGCTCGAAGGGTTCGAAGAACTGAAGGCGGAGAATCTTCTCGCGGCGCTTCGCACCGCGCGCACGGTCCCGTTCGACCGTCTCATCATCGGGCTCGGCATCCCGCACGTAGGCGAAGAGAATGCGTTCCTCCTCGCGACGAATCTCGGCGACCTCGCATCACTCAAGAAGGCAACGGAAGAGAAGCTCGCTGCGCTCGACGGCATCGGTCCCATTATCGGCAGGGCAGTCGCCGCGTGGTTTGCCGACGATAAGAATCGCGAGATGCTTGCGCGGCTCACGAAGCACCTGAAGATTCAGAAAGTGACTGCGCCGGAAAAAGGGCCTTTGACCGGCCAGACGGTCGTCATTACCGGCACCTTGCCCACACTCGCGCGCGAAGAGGCGGAAGCAATGGTGCGCCGTGCCGGCGGCAAGGCCGCCGGCAGCGTGTCGAAGAACACGTCGTTCGTGGTCGCGGGCGAAGCAGCGGGCTCTAAGCTTGCGAAGGCCGAAGCGCTCGGCATCGAGGTCATCGACGAAGCCGCGTTCCTCGCCCGTTTGACGCGATAGCCTCGAAGGAGGAATATGGAGTATGAAAGCACTTTCGAGAGAGGGTGCTGACTACTCGCGCGAAGTTGCCCGCTGTTTGGGCTAGTCAAAGGGGAAGTATCACCATGGAGAAGGACAGGAATCGGCATGGCCACCTGGCGTTCCGAGTCGAGCTCGTGCCGCGCAGGGGCATGGACGAGATAGCTCGCATCATCGAGAAAGGAGGAACGCTCCTTCCGCATGCACGGCGCTGCTTGGCGAGCATGGAACCCGACGGATACGATAAGGCACATCAACCGCCACACACCCAGACCGTAGGCGTCGCACTGTTGTTTTTCGACTGCCGCAAATCGCAGAACCTGAGGCAGGAATTCCCGCAGATGCTCGGATACGCAGAGATGTTCGGATACAAACGTCCGCTCGCCTGCATCGTTCCACGCATCCACGAGAAGCTCACCATCCCGCTCCGTCGCACGCATAACGCGAGCTGCGTCGGTGCATTGCATAAGCCGATACAGCTCGGTGGCGTCGACCACATCCTCGCGACTACCGTGCACGGCTCACAGCTGGAACTCATGGCCGTGAGCGAGTCGTACGGGGGCGGGATGCACTCGCTGCGTGCGCTTGCGTTCATCGACCCTGAACTTTGAGGGAAATGGTCCTGTGTCTGCCTCCGGGCGGCACAGGACCATCCTTTTTGCTATAGTAGGCGCCATGGCAACAACTGAAGACGTCAAGAAGCTCGCCGCGCTCGCACGCATCAAGATTACCGATGCGGAGCTCGCGGCGTTTACCTCGGAGTTCGACTCCATCCTCGCGTACGTCGGGCAGTTGGAATCGCTCGAGCTTCCCTCGGTGGGGGAGGTGAAACCGCCCGTGCGGAACGTCATGCGCGAGGACGGCGAGCCGCACGAGAGCGGCGTGTTCACCGAGAAGCTCGTCGCGCAGTTCCCGCAGAAGGACGGCGACTATCTCGAAGTGAAGCAGATAATCGCGCAGGACTAGAAATACTATCATATATGATAGTACGCTACGTATGACTAAGAAACCGAATGAACTGACGATTGCGGAAGCTGCGCGCGCGCTTCGCGCGCGCGAAATTACAGTCCGCGAATTGTGGGACGCGTGCGCGGCAGCCGCGCACGCGAAGAATCCTGAATTGAATGCGTTCCTTGAACTGTTCGACGCGGACGAGGCGGCTATCGAGGCTGCGCAGAAGCGCATCGATGCAGGAGATGCGTCTCAGCTCTGCGGCATCCCGCTCGCTCTGAAAGACAACATTCTCATCGAGGGAAAGACCGCGAGTGCGGCTTCGAAGATGCTCGAGAACTACGTCGCGACGTACGACGCGACGGTCGTAAAGAAGCTGAAGGAAGCAGGCGCGCTCTTCCTCGGCCGCACGAACATGGACGAGTACGCGCTTGGCGGCTCCACCGAGAATTCCGCGTTCGGTGTCACGAAGAATCCGTACGATACGTCCCGCGTCTCGGGCGGTACCTCGGGCGGCTCCGCGGCAGCCGTCGCGGCGCACCTGTGCATCGCTGCGCTCGGTACCGACACGGGCGGTTCTATCCGTAATCCGGCAAGCTACTGCGGCGTCGTGGGACTGAAGCCGACCTATGGCCGCGTCTCGCGCTCGGGCGTCATCGCCGCCGCGTCTTCGTTCGACCAGGTGGGTTCCATCGCGAAAACGCACGAAGATGCGGCGCTCCTGCTCGACGTCATTTCGGGAGAGGACAGGCTCGACTCGACCACGTTTGCACCGGGCACGTACCCTGAACGTACGGTGTCCGAGAAGCTCCGTATCGGCGTGCTGCGCACGCTTACTGAGAAGGAGGGCGTGGCACCTGAAGTAAAGAAGGCGTTTGAAGCGGCGCTTGCGGCGCTCAAGGAAGCGGGGCACGACATCGTGGACGTTGACATCCCTTCGGCGGACCCGGCGCTCGCGGCGTACTACATCATCAACTTCGCCGAGGTTTCCACGAACCTCGCGCGTTTCGACGGCATCCGCTACGGCCATGCCGCACGCGGGGAGACCTTGCTTGATGACTATCTTCTCTCGAAGACCGAAGGATTCGGGCCTGAATCGAAGCGCCGTATCCTGCTCGGCACGTTCGTACTCTCCTCGGGTTATATCGACGCGTACTATCGCAAGGCAGACGCAGCGCGGCACGTGCTCCGGAGCGAATTCGAGAAGGCGTTCGAGAACGTTGACGTCATTGCGACGCCGACCATGCCGACTCCTGCGTTCGTCATTGGCGAGAAGAACGATCCGCTCGCGCTTTACCTCGAGGACGTGTTCACCGTCATGGCAAACCTCACCGGCACGCCGGCTATCTCGGTGCCTATGGGCACGGTGGAGGAGGGTGGTAAGCAGCTTCCGGTCGGCATGCACTTCACGGCGCCGCACGGCGCGGAGAACGTACTCGTCGAAGCAGCACGCGCGGTGGAAACAGTACGCGCATAGCCGCACGCGTGCCGTATACTAGGGGGTAATGGGAGGCGGCAATCAAGCGAACGTCGAATATTTCTTCCGGCTCATCTACAACCTCTTCCACGGAGGAGCGACCGCGTCGGTAAACTACACGGCAATCGAGGCGTGGGCCGCGCACGTATGGATATGGATCGTCTACATCGGCTACGTGCTCTCCGCAGCCGGATTCGTATTCATCGTGTACGCGATGGTGCGCTTGTTCGAGCTACGCGAACGCGAGGAGCACAAGTACGGTACCCTCATCCTCGCGCCGGAGGAGATGACGCGCAGCAACGTGCGCTGGGAGCACATTCAAGAACTCGCACAGGCAGACAGTCCGAGCCAGTGGCGCGAAGCCATCATCGAGGCGGACATCATGCTCCACGACATACTCACCAATCAGGGGTACCAGGGCGAGGGCGTGGCGGAGAAACTGCGCACCATCGACACTGCCGACCTAGGCACGCTCCAGCATGCATGGGACGCGCATCGTGTGCGCAACCAGATTGCGCACGAAGGTTCGGCGTTCAATCTCTCGAAACAGCTCGCGCAGAGGACCATACAACAGTACGAGAGCGTGTTTAGGGAATTTGGTGTTATTTAACGCGGGTTGCGTTACCTACTGAGAGAGGTATACTGCAGATGTCCCGCTTGCGGGATTTGAAATATATAGCGGGGTAGAGGAGAGGTACCTCGGGAGGCTCATGGCTTAACGTGACCCTACTCGGCAACGGGTAGCGGAAAAACTCTCTAAATTGCTGGAACACCGTTAGAGCTTCTTGTGCTACAGCGTGGTCCGAGAGGACGAGCGCGAATGCGCGAAAAACAAGGAGATTCGGCAATCAGCAGCCAAGTCCCGTCCGCAAGGACGCGAAAGGTTCAGAGACTATAATGAGAGGGTCCACATACATCACGTTTGGGGATCATGGGATAGTCCATTCTTTCTGGAAACAGGAAGTGTAGAAGAACCTCCAGACGCGGGTTCGATTCCCGCCCCCGCAACACGGTTGTGACGCCAGGAACCAG
>JAKAMK010000028.1 GCA_021812925.1 bacterium
GTCACCTTCTGTCGCCATTGCGCTTGTGGCGCTCCAGGGCGCCCTCGCGCCCTTGATTTCCTACACGCTCGACCTCTTCGTCGAGAACGCGACGCGTAACGAAGGCTACACCGGCCACATGCGCGGCCTCTTCCTCACCTCGGGGAACGTCGCCCTCGTCGCGGCACCCCTCCTCTACGGCGTCATACTCGGCACGACGGATGACTACGCTCGCATTTTCGTCGCGACCGCGCTCGCGCTCGTCGTATTCATGATCATCATCACGACGAGGAAGCGCTTCCTCGCGGACGAGCAGATCACCCACGCGGCGTCGCTCTTCGCGACCCTCCGGTGCCTTCTCAAGGACCGTAGCATCCGCTCGGTGCTCATCGCGAACACCATGCTCCAGTGCTTCTACATCTGGGCGCCCGTGTACGTGCCGCTCTACCTCCACAACGTGCTCGGCTACTCCTGGGACGCGCTCGGGCCGGTTTTCGCGCTCATGCTCCTGCCCTTCCTCCTCATCGAACTGCCCATGGGCTTCCTCGAGGACACGTTCCGCGGCGCGCGCATGGTGATGGCGAGCGGATTCGTCATTTCCGGCCTTTCGCTCGCCGCGTTCGCACTTGTCGGCGCTGGCACGGCGCTCTCGACTATCGCCATCATCCTCGTCCTCACCCGCGTAGGAGCAGCCCTCATAGAAATTACTGCGGAGACGACGTTCTTCCGCGAGGTGGGCGGGGAGGACGCGGAGAGTGTCTCGTTCTTCCGCATGACGCGCCCCCTCGGCATGCTCCTCGGCCCCTTGGTCGGCAGCCTGTTCCTCCTCGCCTTGCCGCTCGCCTACGTCTTCCTCCCTCTCGGCGCGCTCATGTTCCTCGCGATACCGTTCGCGCTCCGCATCAAGAACGGCTACTCGGCGAGCGCGTAGCGTCCGCGCGCTTTTGTGACGAATCCTTCGCGCAGGAGCGCCGCGAGCGCGGTCTTGAGCTGGTCGCGCCGGTCGTCGCCCAAGAGGCCGAGGAGGCGCGGTGCGGTACTCGAACCACGCGCAAGCTCTTTGAGGAGGGCCCCGCGCGCCTCGCGCATACTGCCAGCGAAGCGCGACTGCTTCGCGTAGTGCTTACTCTTCGCGTTCAGCTTCACGCCTGAGCGCTTCAGGAACGCACCGTAGTCCATGAGGGCATAGTTCCATTCCCTTGCACGGTCGCGCATGCCGCCTCTCGCTTTCGACTGCGCGTTTTTCAGCACCTCCTCAATCTCCGCATCAGTAATTTTGATACCATATATGGTATCGTTCGCATTTCTAAAAAAGTGGTGGATTACGGCCGTCCGGATGTTCGTTTCGATGAGTATTTCGTCCGCGCCGTACGCGAACACGGCCACGGCGCGTGCGGTGTATTTCCCCACGCCCGGCAGCCGCTGCCACCCCGTGGCCATTTTGGGAAAGTCCGACTTTCCCAACTGCTTCGCGGCGGCATGAAGCATCTTCGCGCGGCGGTTGTAGCCGAGCCCCTGCCACGCCTTTAGGACGTCGGAGAGAGGCGCGGCGGCGAGCCGCCGCGCTGAGGGGAAACGTCTCGTGAACTCGGCATACATCGGGAGTACCCGATGTACCTGCGTCTGCTGGAGCATCACCTCGCTTACAAGAATCTTGTACGGGTCGCGCGTCTTCCGCCACGGCAGCTCGTGCCGCCCATGCTTCGTATAGTGCGCCCACACAACCCTGCGGAAGCGCGCGAAGACAGGAGCGGCGCATGGCATGTTACGAGAAAAGGCTCTGCGCAGGCTGACGAGCCGAGCAGGAAGAAATTTTCCAGCAGGAAAATATTCTGTACTTTTCGAGGAATGTGCCGCGCGCCGCGAGATTACAGTTCATAGATGACGTCCTTGCGCTCGACCACCATCTTCCACCCGCGGCGCTTCGCGTGCTCGTAGAGCTTCTTGTTCGGGTTGAACGCGATAGGGGTCGCCGCGAGCTCGAGCATCGGGATGTCGCTCTCGGTGTCGCCGACGACGACCGACCCCTCGAGCGAAAGGTCTTCTTTCCGCACCGCGCGCTGCAAGACCGCCGCCTTGTTGTAGATGAGTTCCTTGTCCTCTATCTCGCCCGTAAAATTACCGGACGCGCCGCTCGCGTAGAACGTGCCGTACACCTTGTCGAACCCGTGCTCGTAGCCGAATCCGTCGACGATGAATTTCGGCGAGTGCGATATGCCGAGGATGAAATACCCCTGCGCGGATAATTCGCGGATGAGGTCGCGCGTGTAGCGGTAGACGCGATCCTTCTTCTCTTCGATGATCTCACCCGCGAGGTTCGCGACCTCTTCGTACGGCGTGCCCTTCAGCTGCGCACCGAACACCTCGACGACCTTCTGGATGTACGATTCGTAGTCGCCCTTCCGGTCGAGCCAACGGAGCTCCTCGTCCGCATAGGTCGCGCGCGCCGACTCCGGGAAGATGCCGCGCTCGATGAGCCGTTCGACAAGCTCGATGAGGAGCGACGAGCGGAAGATGGTGCCGTCGATGTCGAACGCCGCTACGGGTCTAGGCATGCCGCTATGGTACGTCGAGGAACGGGATAACGGAAGCGGCCCGGGCGTACGCCCGGGCCGCTTCTCCGGCCCACCGTTAGGCCGCTTCCTGTCCCGGCAACGGCTCCGTTCCGTTTTTCATCGCCTCAATGCGCTCGGGCGGCCACTCCTTCTCGAGTTCAGCCTGTCGGAGCGTTTCGAGACGTTCGGATTCGCTCTTTCGAAACTCCTCGAGCGCCCGCTCGCACTTCTTCGGGAAAAGCGGGATGTCCTCGCCCTCTTCCGTGGTCATGGGTCCCGTGACGCCTACGCGAACCTTGCCGCGCATAAACGCCTCCTCCATATTCAGCCGCTGGGTGAGCCAGAACTGCTTCGTCTCTTCGTCTTCGAAATCGACGGTCCAGCGCCGTTCTCCGTCCGCAAGAACGACGCGGCGCTCCTCGTCACCTTCCCACGCGACAGTCACCGGTTCTGTCTCCCACTTCGCTTTCGGCTTTTCCGCAGCACCGGGCACCTGTTCTGTAGACATAGGTTTCGTATGGCAATCCTTGGTAACGAACCCATGATAGCATCCCGAGCCGTCACGCAGCCCGAGGCCATCGCTTCCCCGCCTCGGGCCACAGCTTCGTGAGCGGATGGTCCCTGCAGTCGTGCGGACGCGCCGGACACACGTAGCGCCCGTAGAGCACGAGCCCGTTATTCACGTACTTCCAGTCCTTTTTCGGGACGAGCGCCTCGAGGTCCTTGGATATCTTCTTCAGGTCGTTCTGGTCCGTGAGATCAAAGCGCTTCGCGAACCGCTTCACGTGCGTGTCGGTCGGGATGCCCTCCCAGGTGTCATAGAGCTCGCCGAGGATGACGTGCGCGGTCTTGTAGCCGACGCCCGGGAGCGAGACGAGCTCCGCCTCGGTCTTCGGGACGCGGCCGCCAAAGTCGTGCTGCACGACTTTGGCGGCCGCGATGATGTGCTTCGCCTTGTTCCGGAAGAACGAGAGCGAAGAAATCTCTTTCGTAAACGTCTTTGCATCGGCGCCCGCGAAATCCTTCGGCGTCTTGTATTTCTTCCAGAGCGACTCGGTCACCTTGTTCACCTGCCTGTCGGTCGCCTGCGCGGAGAGGATGACCGCTGCGACGAGCTGGAACGGCGTCTTGTACCTGAGCTCGGTCTCCGGGTGCGGGTACGCCTTCTTGAGGTACGCGACAAGCTTCTTTGCCCGTGCCTGCCGCTCGGCAAACTTTTGTGGACTCATGGCTCTCAGCATAGAAGAGGCGCTCCCGTATGCAAGGGAGCGCCGTATGCGTTCTCACAGCTGCCTGAGTTCGCGTTGCAACCGGCGATCTTTCACCGTAGAAAACCGTTCGGACAAGCAGCGAATCGCGTATTCGAGCGCGCGCGACCAATCGTCCTTCGCGTAGTGCTTTTTCGCAGACTCGAAAAATCGATTCGCAATTTTCTTCGCATCGCCGCCAATACGCGACCGACGGCCATCAAACTCTGCGAGCAGAATGGCGAGCAACGATCGTTCGAGCACACGCAGCTCCTCGCGCGCCGGATGGCGCCGCCCGAAATGCGCTTTGACGCAGAAATCGAGCTCGTGGACAGCCATGCAATTGAGCCATGGTTCCTTAACCATGCAAACCCCCATAAAGAACACGAGAGTACGCTACCGCCGTCGAGCGCACTGCGCAAGCGCGTTACGCACCGAGCGCCTTCAAATCCGCGACAACCTCGGCCGCGTGCAATTCCGGCTTCACCTTTTCGTACACTTTCGCGATAGTCCCATCGGGTCGGATGAGAAATGACGTGCGGCTCGTGCCCATGTAGGTCTTCCCCATGAACTTCCGCTCGCCGAACACTCCGTACTGCCCCACCACCTCTTTGTGCGCATCCGAAAGGAGCGTAAACGGCAATTCATAGGTCGTCGCGAATTTTTTGTGGCTCGCGACCGAGTCGGTTGAGACGCCGAGCACGACCGCACCGATATCCTGAAAATCTTTGAACTGATCACGGATGGTGCAGGCCTCGATGGTGCAGCCCGGCGTATCATCCTTCGGGTAAAAGTAGAGGAGCACCCACTTCCCGCGATAGTCCGCGAGCGCGTGCTCTTTGCCGTCCTGGTCGGGGAGCGTAAACGAGGGGGCGGCGGTTCCTTCGACAGGCATCGTCATGCGAGAGAGTATAGGACGCCCCTGCCTAAAGGCGCAATGAACTTCGCGGCGCCTAATCGCGCGGGAAGGCGAAGTGGAAGAAGAGAGTGAGGAGCGTGCCCGCCGTGTAGGTCATGAGGAGCGCGAGCGCGAGCATGCCGGCCACCGGTATGAGCATCGCGAGCGAGAGGATGAACATGCCGACCACGCCGTCGCGCCAGAGCACCTCGGTGCGGCGCTCGGATCGGCGCGCGATGAGCGCCCCGACCAGGATGCCGGCGTAGAGGAACGACAGCACCGCGAGGAGCGCGTACCCGATAGCGATGAGGAGCGCGATGCCGAATCCGATGAACGTGAGCGCGAGCAGGATGAGGAATATCGGCGTCGCGACGAACGCGGCGAACCCGAGCAGCATCGTGAGGAGGATGGAGCGCGCCCGGCCTCCCGAGAGGCGGCGGGTGACCGCCTCCGCAAGCCGCGGGAAGAGGCCCGCTAGGAGTCCGGCGAGGATGAGCGAACCGAGGATGCGCGCGAGGAGGAAGATGCCGATCGAGGCAACGGCGAGCGCACGCGACGCCCCCGCGGACGGCAGGTACGATGAACTCGTGTAGTGGATGCCACCGCCGATCTTCACGGAGGCCGGGATGTCTGCCGGCTCCGGCGCATCGTAGGTGAGCGCGCCGTGAATCACGGTGCCCGGAGCGAGCGCGACGTGACCGCCCGCGGTCACGGTGACGTCGCCCGCGTAGGCGCCCGCAAGCGCGACGTTGTTCGCATAGATAGTCACCGGGCCGCTCGCGCCATCGGAGGCCGTCGCGTTCGCGGCGAACAGGAAGAGGCTTCCGCCCACGGGCGCCGTGACCTGCACCGCGTAGCCAACGGCGGCCACGTCGCCCGAGACCGGCTCCTCGACGCTCACCGAGCCGCCTGCCGCGCGGAGGTCTCCCGCGACCGCCGCGCGCGACGCCACCGAGCCGCCCATGAAGAGCGCGTCGCCCGAGACGGGCGCCGCGGAAACGACCGAGCCGCCGATTGCGGTGAGATCGCCCGAGACCGGTGCCGTCACGACCACGGCCGCGCCGCCGTCGTACTCGTTACCGGCGGAAGAGGAGGCGACCACGAGCGAACGCGCCGCACTGAACGTAGAGACGGGCGCCGCGAGCGCGAGCGCCGGAAGCAGGATCCCTATGGCTACGGCGGCGGTCGCGAGGGTCCGTTGCATAGCGGATCAGGCCGTGGGCGGCATCGAGAGGTGCGACGGCGTAGGAGGGCCGTGAGGCGGGAGCGGGAGCGCGCGCGCGAGCGGCTCTATGAATCCTGCCGCGATGAGGATGAGGAGCGCGATGACCGCAGAACCGATGCAGTAGATGCAGAGCGCGCCGATGACGAAAATCTGGAGGAAGGTGAAGTAGAGCGAACAGAGGATGCCGGCGACCGCGAACGCCTGGAGCACCCGGCGCAGGAGGCGATCGAAGATGACGAGCTCGAGAGCGGCGAGCACGAACACCATCGCGTAGAACAGGATGCCGTACACGGCGATGGGGACGCCGAAGAGGTGCGAGTACGGGCTCTGTGCCACCACGTTGCAGCCCGAGAGGTTCTGTATGTTGCAGAGGAGCGGCGCGCCTGAGAGCTCGTGCTGGGCGAGGTAGGTCGAGTCGGCGAGCCCGAACAGTGCGAGGAGAAGGATGGCAATGACGCCTAGACGTTGCTTCATATGCCTTCACAATACGCGCATCCGCTGCCCCGCGCAATCGGTCACTGGTGCATGGAACAGAGGAGGAAACCTTAGTCCCGTGCCGCTGGTTCTCCTGGGTAGGAGCACCTTAGAGGATGGCCCGTCCGGAGGAACATCGCTTCCTCGTCAGCCCGACTCCATATCGGACTGACTTACCCGCTCACTACGCTCGTATGGGAATCACGCGCGCACTCGGGCTCGGGCTCTTCTTCGTCATCCTTGCCACGCTCATGCCGACCGTGTTCGCCGAACTCACGAAAACGATCCTCGTTTTCCTCCAGAGTTCGCAGCAAGCACTCTCGGCCGCTGGCATACTCGCAGCACATGCAACCGCTTCTTTTCCGCCGCTGCACTAGCTGCACGCCGTCGCATCCTCGCGACGGCGTCCTTACGTACGGGCGGCGCCGTTCTCGCCGCTGTAGAGACCGGCGAGGAACATGATGGCGCCGCCGACGAGGTGGAGCCAGTTCGTCGCCGCGTTCGTGTACGCGATGCCGAGCAGCGTGCCGCCGGACGCGGGCACCGCGACGAGGCCGATGAGCCCGAGGAGGAACAGCACCGTGCCGAGTATCTGCAGCCACAGCTGCGCCGCCATCGTGACCCGGAATGCTATCCAGAGGAGCAGGGCGCCGAGGAGGAGGTGCAGGATATTCTCACCGAGGTCGGCCGCGAACGTGGCATGCGCGCCGATGAGCGGATTACTCACGAATCCGGAGATGCCGAGGAGCACGAGGATGCTGCCGGACGCGATTGCGGGAGCTTTTGCCATACGGGTCGGTACAGGTTCCAGCATACTCCCGCGCGCCGCGGCGGGGCCGCTCCCCTCGGTACCCTGTGCATAGCGGTTCGTCCCCGCCTCTTCGCGCGCGTGGACCGCAGCCTCGTCCATCCCGAAGTAGTGCCCCAGCTCGTGCCAGAGCGTCTCGCGGATGGCGAGGCGCACGGCATCCGCTTCGTTTTCCGCACGCCCCTCCTCGCGAAGGAAAGCCGCCTCTTCGAGGAGCGGGAGCCGGTAGAGCGTGATGGTGTCCGGCAGGACGCCGCTGTAGAAATCGCCGCGCTCGGACGCCGGAATGCCGTGGTAACGGCCGAGGAGCGTCTCGTCGGGCCCGAGCCCCTCTTCGAGGCGCACCGCCTCGCTCGGCTCGTCCTCAAGAAGGAGCGCGACGTTGTCGAGCCGCCGCTTGAAGTGCGCAGGGACAGCGGCGAACTCTTCCGCCGCGATGCGCTCGAATGCGTGGTACTCCATGGTGACAGTATAAAGGCGAACCCCGCCGAAGCAGGGTTCGCACGCAGGACCTTTGTTCGACGGGCTGCGGAATCGGCTCGCAACGACGCCGCAGAGGCCTAGAGGCCGTTCTCGTCGAGCGTGCGGAGCTGCGTGTAAGGGCGGATGCCCCTACATATATCACTACGCGGCGTGGTCGAAGCTCTTTCAGTCGAGGTGGCCGGCACGAAGAGCGGCGGCGGGAGCTGCGCGTCCTGGAACACGCCGGCGATGGTCCACGGGAAGACGAAGCATGCATGAAATGCCGTGCTCGAAGCGGAAACGGGGGCGCCGACGATGCGCACCATGCCGCCCCGCGCGAGCACGAGGAGGTCGTTGCCGCGCAGGTCGTGCGCGTCGACCGTCCAGAGCGTGCCCGAGAAGTCGCGCAGGACGAACGTATCCGTCGAGGTCGCGAGCGAGACGAGCGTACCACCGAGGAGCCCCTTCCCTGGCGCCACCCACCAGTTCTGCTCTTCGACGAGGATGGGCCGGTAGAACGGCGGGTGGTCGCCGACTGCCTCCTCAAGTTCCGCGCCGAGTCCGGCCGCGTAGAGCCCGGTGCCGAGCGCGACCGAGGTGAGCACGGCGCCGAGCGCGATGACCGCGAGCGGGTACCGGTAGCCGCGCCGCGTGCGGCGGATATTCACGTAGCCGAGGAGGAGGAAGAGGAGGAGCGCGAAGACCCAGAGGAAGGGCGCCGCCGAGAGGAAGAGCGAGAGGAAGCCGCCGTGGGTCGCGATGGCGAACTGCCAGCCGGCGTTCTCGACCTCGAAGAGCGCGGCCGCGAATGCGAAGGCGCCGAGGATGACCGCGAGCGCACCCAGGGTCCAGAACGTGTAGTTCCGGAAGAGGAACGCGACGCGCGGGCGCGGAACCACGTGGTCCTCCGCTATGCGTTCTAGGACGCGTGCGGCGAGGCGGTCTTGGTCGGGTCGGGTCGTGGTCATGGCGTAAAGGTTGCGGGAAGCGCGTCCCGGAGGGCGCGCTTCGCGCGGTGGATAAGCGTCGAGACGGTGCCGACGGGAACCTCGAGGATGTCGGACATCTCGGCATACGAACGGTCTTCAAAGTAGCGGAGCGCGAGCGCGTCGCGGTAGCGGGGCTCAAGAGTCGCGAACGCTTTCGCGAGCTCCTCCTGCGAAAGCCGCAGCTCGGCGAGTGCGGCGGTGTCCGCCTGCTCGTCGCGCAGCTCGGTGAGGAGGAGTTCGCCGTCCTCGCCGAGCACCACCTGCGGTCGCGCCTTCCGCGCACGAAAGAAGCTCATCGCCTCGTTGTGGGCGATACGGTACATCCACGAGGAGAACGAGAGTCCGGTATCGAAGCTGTTCAAGTTCCGGTAGGCTTTCACGAAAGCGTTCTGCAGGATGTCTTCGCGGTCTTCAGGTACGGCGACACCGAGCCGCTCGAGGTAGCGAGCGAGCTTCGCTTGGTAGCGCTCGATAAGTACGGCAAAGGCTTCCTTATCGGCGAGCGTCTCGCGGACGACGTCTTCATCCGATAGCATCCGCACATCCATACTACGCGCCGGGAGCCTCTTCTCTTTTAGCCGCGTCGCGCTCCGCGCGGCGCGCGAGGCGCCACCGATTGAACGCGAGCCAGCCGAGGACCACCGCGACGATGATCGGCCAGCGCCAGACGCCGAGCCAGCTCGCGGTCACGTTCCCGAACACGTACGCGGCGGCGAAGAAGCCGGAGGTCCAGATGAGCGTCCCGAGGACGACCGGCGG
>JAKAMK010000029.1 GCA_021812925.1 bacterium
CGTCGTGAGGAGGCGCACCGTGCTCGCGCAATAGGCGTGGATAAGGGGCTGCTGGTAGATGAGCAGATACCGCATGAAAGAACAACCTCGCTAGAGCCCAGACTGCGAACGTACCCCATTCCGGCGTCTGGCACAAGGACAAGGAGGCCCGTAATTTGACGTTTTTCCCCGCTTCCTGTATCTTTGGCCTATCCCGCTTCGCGGGCTTTTCATTGCTAAACCATGGCACGCTCACTCAAGAAAGGACCCTACGTGGACGTCAAACTCCTCAAGAAGGTCGCCGACAAGAAGCCCTCAGAGACGGGGGTGATTAAGACGTGGGCGCGTGGTAGCCAGATAGCCCCCGAGATGGTCGGTTTCACCTTCGGCGTCCATAACGGACGACAGCACATGGACGTGCTCGTGGTCGAAGAGATGGTGGGCCATCGCTTGGGCGAATTCTCCCCGACGAAGAAGTTCCTCCGTCACGGCGGCAAGATGCAGAAGGAGATGGAGCAGAAGCGCCAGGAGTCTGAGGTCGCTGCCGCGAAAGCTGCTAAGGCCGCTCCCGCGAAATAACGTATGGCTACCGCTTCGCTCAAGAGTCACAATCAGTCCGAGCGCAAGGTCCGCCTCGTGGCGAACCTCGTGAAGGGCAAGTCGGTGCCGAAGGCGCTCGAGGCGCTCACGTTCCTCCCGAAGCGCGCAGCACTCCCGATGAAGAAGCTCATCGAGAGCGCGGCGGCCAATGCCAAAGAGCAGGGCGAGAATCCGGAGGAACTCACGGTGAAGAACGTCATCGTCGAGAACGCGGGCTATACCGCCCGCTACATGCCGCGCGCATTCGGCCGCGCGAGCATGATCCGTCGCCGCAAGAGCCGCGTGAAGGTCGAGCTTGCGCCGAAGGCAGTCAAGGCAAAATAGATTTTCATACCACCATGACGCACACCGTACATCCTTACGCACACCGCCTCGGCATCATCCGTGACTGGAAGAGCCGCTGGTTCGCGCTCGACAAGAAGAGCTTCCGCGAGCACTTGAAGACCGATGAAACCATCCGCGCGTTCCTCAAGAAGCGCCTGCGCGGTACCTACACCTCGAATATCGAGATAGAGCGCACGAACACCGAGCTGCGCATCGTCGTCTCCACGGCGCGCCCGGGTCTCGTCATCGGCCGCTCCGGCGAGAACGCCACGAAGCTCCGCACGGAGCTCGGGAAGCTCGTGAAGCAGGTCGCTCCGAACGACCGTCGCGCGCTCAAGCTCGACATCAATGAGGTGCGCCAGCCGGAGACGGACGCAGCGGTCGTGGCCTACATGGTCGCTGAGGGTCTCGAGAAGCGTATGCCGTTCCGCCGCGTGCTGAAGCAGACGGTGGAGAAGGTCATCGCCGTGCGCGAGGTCGAGGGCGTGCGCATCACCATCTCGGGCCGCTTGGGCGGCGCGGAGATGAGCCGCAAGGAAGAGATCAAGAAGGGCCGCATCCCGCTCCAGACCTTCCGCGCAGACATCGACTTCGCGCACGAGGAGGCGTACCTTCCGTACGGCGTCATCGGCATCAAGGTCTGGATCTACCGCGGTAACGTCTACCAGGATAAGAAGGGCCCGGCACGCATCGAGGCGGCTCCGACTCGCTAACGATATTTACCATGCTGTTTCCGAAGAAAGTAAAGCACCGCAAGTGGCAGACGCAGCGCAAGAGCGAGGAGCGTCTCGCGCGCCCGGATACGCGCGGCACGAACGTGTCGTTCGGTTCGTACGCTCTCAAGGCGACGACGCCGTCACGCTTGACGAGCAACCAGATCGAGGCAGCACGCAAAGTGCTCACGCGCTCGACCGCGAAGACCGGCAAGCTCTGGATCCGCGTCTTCCCGGACCGTCCTATCACGAACAAGCCGGCAGAGGTGGGCATGGGTAAGGGCAAAGGCGACCCGAAGCGCTACGTCTTCGAGGTGCGCCCGGGCCGCATCCTCTTCGAGATGGACGGCGTGCCGGAGGACGTTGCTCGCAAGGCACTCCGCGGGGCTGGCATGAAGCTCCCTATGAAGACGACGGTCGTCGCACGCTAAACGAATCACTATGGCTAAGAAAGAGGACATGACGAAGAAGACGGGAGAGGAGCTCGCGAAGCTCCTCGTGGAAACGCGTGCAGCTATCCGCGCGGAGCGTTTCGCTGCCGCGGGCGCCCGTCCGAAGGACCCGAGCGCGCACTCGAAGCTCCGGAAGACCGTCGCGCGTATCCTCACGGAGAGCCATGCTCGCAAGACTAAGAGCGCATAACCTTTTATCCATGGAACAGAAAACCTCTCGTCCCCAAGAGTTCAGCGGTGTCGTCGTGAAGACGGCCATGCAGGACACGGCCACCGTGCGCGTGGACCGCTACGTGAAGCACCCGAAGTACAAGAAGTACCGCACGCTCTCGAAGAAGTTCCTCGTGCACAATCCTGGCAATGAGGCACAGGTGGGTGATACGGTCACCATCGTCGCCGTGAAGCCTATCTCGAAGATGAAGCGCTTCGCGATAAAGAAATAAGTATGCTACAGCCCCAGTCCATCGTTACCGTCGCAGACAACTCAGGCGCCAAGATCGCGCGCATCTTCAAGGTGCTCGGGGGCTCGAAGCGTCGCTATGCACGCATCGGCGACACGGTCATCGTCTCGGTCCAGACGGCCGAGCCGCGTAAGCCGGTGAAGAAGAAGGATGTCGTGAAGGCGGTCGTCGTGCGCCAGGCGAAGCCGTTCTTGCGCAAGGACGGTTCCTACATCCGCTTCGACGAGAACGCGGTCGTGCTCATCGAGAAGCAGGGCAAGGAGATGGGTCCGAAAGGGAACCGCGTCTTCGGTCCGGTACCGCGTGAACTTTCTGAGAAAGGCTGGTCGGCTATCTCGTCAATCGCTCCTGAGGTCGTCTAATTTTTCTATCATGCACGTAAAGAAAGGGGACAAGGTGAAGGTCATAACGGGCAAGGACAAGGGTAAGACGGGCACGGTCGTGCGCGCGTTGCCTTCGAAGGGCAAGGTGGTCGTCGATGGCGTCGCGGTCGCGAAGCGCTCGGTAAAGGGCCGCCAGGGCGAGGTGGGCCGCATCGTCGAGCGTCCGATGCCGATCGATGCCTCTAACGTCGCGAAGGCGTAATCCGAATCGTATGAATATCACTAAGGAAAAGCAGCAGACGGCCTTCGAGGCGCTCAAGGGTCGCTTCGGCTACACGAGCACCATGCAGGCACCGAAGATAGAGAAAGTCGTGGTCTCCTCGGGCGTGGGCAAGAAGCGCGATGCGAAGACTGTCGAGCTCATCGAGGACCGTCTCGCGAAGATTACGGGCCAGAAGGTCTCGACGCGCGCGGCGCGCATGTCCATCGCGTCATTCAAGGTGCGCGAGGGCGACACGGTCGGCCTCTCGGTCACGCTCCGCGGCGCGCGCATGTATGACTTCCTCGACAAGCTCATCCACATCGCGCTCCCGCGTACCCGCGACTTCCGTGGCCTCGCGCCCTCGGCGGTAGACGACATGGGCAACCTCACGATCGGCATCAAGGAGCACACCATCTTCCCGGAGACTTCCGACGAAGACGTAAAGGATGTGTTCGGCCTTGCCATCACTATCGTGACCAACTGCAAGAGCCGCGAGGAAGCTGAGGCATTCTTCAACCACCTCGGCGTGCCATTTAAGAAGGCGGAGACGAAGTAGCGCCCAAGACATTTCAGACAACACGCGGCGGCCCTCACGGGCCGCCGCGTTCGTTTAACGCTCCGCGGCTGGTGGTGCCTGCGAATTAATCGCGACGCGGGGTATGATTTCGGAGTACGCGTCGCCTGCCCCAGCGGGCAGGCGCGCTCACTCTCGGCTCGCAAATTTCCGCGCAGCTGCCCTACGGCGCGAAAATTGCCATGCTGCTTCGCCTCCGAGAGCCTCCGAAATCATACCTCGCGTCGCTTGACCGCTTTGCGCGTTGAGCGTACGGTTCGTTCGGGTGTCCTACTGATTCCGGCAAGTGCTAACGAGGAGGGTCACATGAACCGCCCAATTTGGTTCTTCCACTGCTTTTTCAGCATAATTTTCGGCATGATGGCGTTTTTTGTCGGTAGCGCAGCCGTGGCGGGCGGAGATACGTGGATTGGCGTCGCCGTGCTCCTCGTCGCCGCAGCGCTGTTCTGGTATGCCTGGCTTACAGGCTCTTACTATGAAGAAGAGAAGCGACATCCAGAGCGCTATCGGTAGAAGCTTGCCCCGCCCCCGCGGGGCTCTTCTTTTGGTTTGACGCCGGAAACCCTAGGTGATACAGTTGCCCCACGCTCCCCGGAGCTTTATTTTTTGTATGGCAAAGACCTCAGTAATCGCCCGCCAGAAGAAGCGAGAAAAGCTCGTGGCTAAGTACGCTAAGAAGCGTGCGGAGCTTAAGGCGGCCGGTGATTACGAGGGTCTCCAGAAGCTCCCGAAGAACTCCTCCCCGGTGCGCTTGAAGAACCGCTGCCAGGTGACGGGTCGCCCGCATGGGTACCTCCGTGCTTTCGGCCTCTCGCGCATCAAGTTCCGCGAGCTCGCACGCGAGGGCAAGATTCCGGGCGTAAAGAAAGCATCATGGTAAGCGACCGCGTCGGCGATTTCATCATCCGTCTCCAGAATGCCGCAGCAGTCGGTAAGTCGGAGGTCGTGCTCCCGTACTCCTCGCACCTCTCGGCTATCTCGAAGAAGCTGAAGGAACTCGGGTATCTCTCCGAGGTGAAGGTGGATGGCGATGAGAAGAAGACCTTGGAAGTCACGCTCGCGTATGATGAGCGCGGCGTCGCGAAGCTCCGCGGCGTGAAGCGCATCTCTAAGCCAGGCCGCCGTCTCTACGCAGGCCACACCGAAGCTCATACGGTCGCAGGCGGCACGGGTTCGCGTATCCTCACGACCTCGAAGGGCATCATGACCGACCGCGAAGCGCGCAAGAACCGCGTCGGCGGCGAGGACCTGTTCGAGATCTGGTAATGAGCATCATATGAGCCGTCTTGCACGAAAACCGATCCAGCTTGGGAAGGCCGAAGTCACGGTCTCGGGCGCTACGCTTACCGTGAAGGGTCCGAAGGCGACGCTCACGAAGCAGGTCCATCCGGCGGTCACCATCACGGTAGACGGGAAGGAGGCGACCATCGCGCCGCGCGACCGCTCGCGCGAGGCACGCGCCCTTACGGGCACCTTCGTCGCGCACCTGAAGAACATGGTGCAGGGCGTCGAGACGCCGTTTTCGAAGAAGCTCGTCTTGGAAGGTGTCGGGTACCGCTTCGAACTCAAGGGCAAGCAGCTCTCTATGAACGTCGGCTTCTCGCACCCGGTCTTGCTCGATATCCCGGAGGGCGTGACGGCGACCTTGGAGAAGAACGTGCTCACGCTCGAGAGCGCGAACAAGGAGATGCTCGGACAGTTCGCAGCGAACGTCCGCGGCGTGAAGGAGCCGGAACCGTATCTCGGTAAGGGCATACGCTACGAGAACGAGGTGGTCCGCCGCAAGCAGGGCAAGAAGGCCGTATAACGATTATGACTACTACCGCTCCATCCAAGAATGCACTCCGCCTGCGCCGCCACGCGCGCGTGCGCGCGAAGGTCTCAGGCACGGCGACGCGTCCGCGTCTCGCCGTGTTCAAGAGCAACAAGTACGTCTCGGCGCAGCTCATCGACGATCGCGCAGGCAAGACGCTTGCGTCGGCTTCTGGCAAGACGCTCGGCGGTACGCAGTCAGAGCAGGCGAAGAAGGTCGCTGAGGCTCTCGCAAAGAGCGCCAAGGAGGCGGGTATCACCACGGTGGTGTTCGACCGCGGCGGCTACCAGTACACCGGACTTATAAAGACGCTTGCGGATACGGCACGCGAGAACGGGCTCACTTTCTAATACTCCATGACTACGACGACGGAACAGCAGAGTACGGCGGCACCTGCGCAGCAGCAGGGAGGACCGCAGCGCGGCGGCCGCGGCAGTGCAGACCGCGGCGGGCGCGGCGCTATCCGCGGCCGTGCTGAGCGCCGTCCGCGCGGCGGCCGGCTCCCTCGCGAGCGCAGCGAGTTCGACTCGGTCACTATCGACGTACGCCGCGTGGCGCGCGTCATGGCCGGCGGTCGCCGTTTCAATTTCAGCATAACGGTCGTCATCGGCGACAAAAAGGGCCGCGTGGGCGTCGGCATCGGCAAGGCGGCAGACACCGCTCTTGCGATAGACAAGGCGACACGCGACGCGAAGAAGCACATGATCACCATCGTGCGCACGCCGTCGAACTCCATCCCGCATGCCGTTACGGCGAAGACCGCTTCGGCAGTCGTCGAGATAATCCCGTCGAAGGGTCGCGGCCTCGTCGCAGGGAGCGCCATGCGCACCGTGCTCGACCTCGGCGGCGTGACCGACGTGGTGACGAAGATTCACTCGCGCTCGAAGAACAAGCTCGCCATCGCTCGCGCGACGGTCGAGGCCTTGAAGCAGCTCCGCGCTCGTTAATTTCCGTACCATGCAGCTCCACACTCTCACTCCTCGCACGAAGACCAAGAAGCCGGCTCCAGTCGGCCGTGGCGGTAAGCGCGGCAAGACGAGCGGTCGCGGCGGCAAGGGCCAGACGGCCCGCGCGGGCCACAAGATCCGCCCGGAAGTCCGCGACCTCGTGAAGAAGCTCCCGAAGCGCCGCGGTCACGGTAAGAACCGCTCGCGCACCGTCCGCACGAACCGCATCCCGCTCGCTGCAGTGAACCTCGCGGCGCTTGAGGCGAACTACGAGAAGGGCCAGACCGTCTCTCCGGCGACCTTGCTCGCGAAAGGTCTCGTACGCCGCAACAAGGGCCGCGCTCCGACGGTGAAAATCCTCGGCACGGGCTCTCTCACGAAGCCGGTCGTCATCGAGAAATGCACGCTCTCGGCCTCGGCGCGAGAAGCGCTCGAGAAGGCGGGCGCTACCATTCATGCTTAGCCAGTTTTCCAGGAAACTTAAACTCGCATTCGGTGACACCGAAATCAGGAACCGCATCCTCTTCCTCGCGGGTGCGTTGGCGCTCTTCCGTCTCCTCGCGGCCATTCCTATACCGGGCGTCGATAAGGCTGCGCTCGCGCAGTTCTTCTCGTCGAACCAATTCCTCGGGCTCCTGAACATATTCTCCGGAGGCGGACTCTCGCGCCTCTCTATCGTCATGCTCGGCGTCGGTCCCTACATCACCTCGAGCATCATCATGCAGCTCGGGACCATCATCTTCCCGCAGGTGAAGAACGCGTATTTCGAGGAGGGTGAAGCGGGTCGCGCGAAGTTCATACAGTGGAGTCGCTTGCTCACGATTCCCATCGCGGTCTTGCAGGCTATCGGCTTCCTGCTCTTGCTACAGAGCCAGGGCGTCATCGTGCAGCAGGGTGCCGTGGGGCTCCTCGCGAACATCGCGCTCGTGACGGGCGGTTCGATGCTCCTCATGTGGATCGGCGAGCTCGTGACCGAGTTCGGCATCGGCAACGGCGTCTCGCTCATCATCTTCGCCGGCATCATGGCGCGCGTGCCGAGCGGTATCTCCGAGACGCTCTTCGCGTCTACCGCCTCTCAGATTCCGGCATACGTCGCGTTCATCGTGCTCGCGCTCGTGATGACCTACGCGGTCGTGGTGGTGTCCGACGCGGAGCGTTCCATCCCTATCGCCTACGCGCGTGCGGTGCGCGGCGCGGCGATGCAGCAGGGCGCAGCGACCTACCTCCCGATACGTCTCCTCCAGGCAGGCGTGATTCCTATCATCTTCGCGCTCTCGCTCCTGCTCTTGCCGCAGATGGCGCTCTCGATGCTCGCCGGCCTCCACGTGGGCTTCGCACAGGGTGCCTCGCTCTGGTACAGCACGTTCCTCTCGAACCCGTGGCAGTACGGTTCGGTGTACTTCATACTCGTCGTCCTCTTCACGTACTTTTACACGGCAGTCACGTTCGAGCCGTCGCGCGTTGCGGAGAACCTCCAGAAGTCGGGCGCGTTCGTGCCGGGCGTCCGTCCGGGCAACGAGACGGAGTCCTACATCGGCGCGGTCGTGAATCGCGTGACCTTGCCGGGCGCGGTCTTCCTCGGTCTCATCGCGGTCGCGCCGAGCGTCATCCAGGGCCTCACGGGCGTGACGACGCTCGTCCTCGGCGGTACCGCGCTCCTCATCGCCGTGCAGGTGGCGCTCGACCTCGCGCAGAAGATAGACGCGCAGGTGTCGCTCCGCGAGTACTAATCCGGTACACTGAGTCCCGTGAAAGGCACGTTTATCGTCATCTCGGGACCCTCAGGAAGCGGAAAGGGGACACTCATCGAGCACGCTCGCGAGAAGTATCCATCCATCGTGTTCGCTCGCTCGCTCGTGTCGCGCGCTCGCCGTCCAGGCGAAGAGCATTCTGCTACCTACCTCTTCACGACCGCGGAGGACTTCAAGCAGAAGATAGAGGCCGGCGAATTCCTCGAGTGGGCTATCTACAGCGGCAACTACTACGGCACGTTGAAGTCAGAAGTCCTACCGTACATCGAGGAAGGCAAGACCGTGCTCAAGGAGATAGAGACGCAGGGCGCGCGCCAAGTGATTGCCGCCATGCCGCGAGAACAGGTGAAGCTCGTGTTCATTGATTCAGGTTCCTGGCAGGATATGGAGACGCGTATCAAGGCGCGCGCGCCGATCTCGGACGACGAACTCGCGAAACGCAAACGGCATTATGAAGAGGAGATGCTATTCATGCCGACTGCCGATTACGTCGTGAAGAACGAAGAGGGTCGTTTCGAGGAGACATCACGGCAGTTCGACCAAATTATCATGTCAGTGCTACACTCCGAACATGCCGCATAGTAATCGCGAAATCCGCACCATCCTCTTCATCGGTCGCCCTGGAAGCGGCAAGGAGACCCAGGCTCGTCGGCTTGCCGACGAGACCGGCTTCCATCTTTTCTCCACGGGAGAGCGCTTCCGCGAGCTCCGCGAGCACCGCGACGCCTTGGGCGAGCGGGTGAAGCAGGTCTACGACACGGGGAAGCTCATGCCCACGTGGTTTGCCGACTACCTCTTCGAGGACGCACTCCTCCGGCTCCCGCACGGGACCGGTGTCATCTTCGAGGGCACGGGCCGCTGGCGTGAGGAAGCGGAGCTCTTCGACGAGGTCGCGTCGTGGCTCGGCCGGCCATATCGCGCCATCAACCTCGACGTGAGCGAAGAGGAAGCGATGCGCCGTCAGCTTTCTCGCGCGCAGGTCTCAGACCGCCCGGACAGCAATTCTACGGAGAAGATCCGCGTGCGGTTCCAGGAATTCAGGGAGCACACCCAGGGCGCCATCGACCTCTTCCGCGAGAAAGGAGCACT
>JAKAMK010000030.1 GCA_021812925.1 bacterium
AGTACGTCGAAGGAGTGAAGGCAGAGCTCAAGCAGCGCATCGCATGAAGAAAATCCTCATATTCTCGCTCGCGTACTATCCGAGCCACGTCTCGGGCGCGGAAGTCGCCATCAAGGAGATTACGGACCGCGTTTCTCCGGAAGACATCGAGTTCCATCTCATCACGCTCCTGTTCGATAAGGCAGCACCGCGCGAAGAGACTATCGGCCATGTGCACGTGTATCGCGTCGGATTCGGCGGCGTGTACCTCTCGAAGATCCTTTACGTGCCGCTCGCGGCGCTTAAGGCACGGGCGCTCCACGCGAAGCTCCGCTTCGATGCCCTCTGGAGCATGATGACCTACATGCTTTTCCCGGTCATGCTCGCCAAGTGGGTGGGCGTACGCGCGCCGCACATCCTCACGCTCGAGGACGGCGATCCATACGAGAAGGTGTTCGAGCGTCCTTTCATCCGCCCGTTTTCGTGGCTCCTCGATAACGGTTTTAAGTCAGCGAGCGCGGTGCAAGCCATCTCGAAGTATCTCGCGACCTGGCCGGCCATGCGCGGCTACACGGGCGAGGTCGTCGTAATCCCGAATGGCGCGTCTATCCCCGTGACGCAGACGTATCCGGAGGAGGAGCTCGCCGCGCTCAAGGAGAAGGTGGGCAAGAAGGAGGGCGATGTGTTCCTCATCACGGTCGGGCGCCTCGTGCACCAGAAGGCGCAAGACATCGTCATCCGCGCACTCGCGCTCCTTCCGGCGAACGTGAAGTACCTGCTCGTCGGCGATGGCGCCCTTCGCGAGCAGTACGAAGCGCTCGCGAAGGAGCTCGGGCTCGCGGCGCGCGTCGTGTTCGTGGGGCAGGTGGAGCGCACCGAGACCTCGAAGTACCGCAAGATTTCCGACATCTTCGTCATGCCGAGCCGTTCGGAAGGGCAGGGCATCTCCTTCCTCTCGACCATGGCGGCGGGGCTTCCTATCATCGCCACGCAGGAGGGCGGCATCGCGGACTTCCTTTACGACTGGAAGAAGAATCCCGAAGAGAAGCCGACCGGCTGGGCAGTAGACGTTGATTCGCCCGAGGGAATCGCCGAGGCCGTGCAAGACATCCTCGCCCACCCGGAGAAAGCGAGGGAGGCGGTCGCGAATGCTAAAACGCTTGTCGTCGAGCGCTACGACTGGGACAATGTCGCGCGCGACGTGCGCGGGAAGCTCTTCGGCAAGATACTTGATTAGTCTTTCATAGTGTGATTTAATAAATCCGGGACGGATGCGATGCATCCGTTTCGAGTTCTCACACAATTTGCCAAGGAGGTGGCACAGTGTCACAGGCTTCGAGTACGGCCGAGACGCGTATCTCGGTAGCGAATCTGGCTCGGGTGTTCGGCAGAAACGAACTCCGAATCGGTGTCTTAAACTCTAAAGCCTACAACGAGAGGACATTCAGAATCCTCGAAGCGTTCGGTGGGGCCGCCTTCATCACGCGGGAGGGTCGTAAGCATGCCGAGGAGTATTTCGGCGCGCACGGCTTTCCTGAAGCGGATCCGGAAACGAAAAAGGTCGACGCACGGTTCATCGTGCCGACCCGGATGGTCGGTACCGTGGTCGAATGGTTTCGCACGCCCCGGTACAAGGCATGCGAGATCGACCTGGCTCCTGAACTCACGAGCGAGCTCACCAAGAAGACGTTCGACGAGTTCGAGCCAATCCTGCTTCCGGATGAAGTTGCACAACTGCGGCCGGTGTACCGTGAGACGGTGCTCCAGCCGCTCGCCTATCCGGCAAGCGACACGTCGTCACGGGCCCAAGCGAGCATCCCGACGCAACGGATCTTCCACTTGCATGACGTGGAAGGCCCCGAGGAGATCCTTCGGAAAATCCTCGCTTCGCCGGTGACGTACAAGCTCGAGATTGCCGATCTGCGCACCACGAAAGGGGGTACGCAGCGCGGCAGGACGAGCGAGGGCACCGCTGTCGCCAACAACCTCTGGTATTACTAGCAGGCATTCGCCTGCACGCCTCGGGAGCCGACTGGTTCCCGAGGCGTAATTTTTTCCAGGTATACTTATGTCAATGGACCCCGTTAGAAGTCGGCAGTGGTACGCTTACGTACTTGCAAGCAAGAAGACCGAGGGTTGGTACATCGGTTCAACTCGGGATATGCAAAAAAGACTTTTAGCACACAATTCCGGAGACAACCGTTCTACAGCTCATGGGAGGCCGTGGAAGTTGATTTATTGCGAGGTCAGTTTGCACCGGGATGATGCTCGTGCGCGAGAGAAATACCTCAAGTCAGGTCAGGGTCGGCGGTATCTTAAAAACAGGCTAAAATCTTTTTTGCATGGAGACTTCTAACGGGGTGGACCCGTACGAATTTTGCGTAGAGAAAGCGCGCGAGGCGGGGGAGCTCGCGCTTAGTCAGCGCGGGAAGGAGCTCGAGGTCATGGAGAAAGGAGGCGACCCCAAAGACGTCGTCACGAACGTGGACCTCGCGGTGAACCGCACGCTCCTGACCGCCATCCGTGAAGCGTTCCCGGACGACCGCATCTACTCAGAGGAAAGCGGTGGAGCCCAGAGCGCAGAGCGGCTCTGGGTTATTGATCCCATCGATGGTTCGGCGAACTTCTCACGCGGTATCCCGCATTTCGCGACCTGCATCGGTCTTCTCGAGCGCGGCGTGCCGACTGCGGGCGCGGTCTACAATCCGGTGACACGTGAGCTTTTCAGTTTCAGTCGAGGGAAGGGCGCGTTCTTGAATGGCGAGCCTATCAAGGTGTCGAGCGTGACCGAGCTTAAGAGCGCGCACGTATTCCTCCACGCAGGGCGCAAAGAGAGCGTGCGCGACTGGGGCGGAGAATCATACCGCCGGCTCCTTGGTGCCGCGAAGAAGACCAATAATTTCGCTTCTACGGCGCTCGATACGTGTTTCGTCGCCGCCGGCCGCATCGAGGCGAGCATCCATGGCACGATGTCCACGCTCGATATCGCGGCAGCCATCGGCATCCTCCGCGAAGCCGGCGGCGTGCTCTCCGACGCCCTTGGCGGGGAAGTGGCGCTCTCGAAAGAGCCGCAGCGCGTCTACACGGCGAACAATCCCGATATGCTCGAGCACGTGCGCACACTACTCGAAACTTAGGAGAGCTGCTTGAGCGTGCGCTGGCGCGCCTTCTCTTCTTCCGACCGCAAGCTATCGCGCTCGCGTTCGTACGCGCGCACGACCTCGTCAGAAACCTCGCTGTCGTCGAGCACGCCGTCGAGCACCTTCGTCCAGAAGGCGATGCGCGCACGGGCGAGCGCCGCGACGTCGCCCTCCGTCTTCTCGGCTGACTGTGCGTAGAATTTGAGGAGGAAGCCGAGCTTGTAGACGCGCATGAGCCGGAGCGCGAGGTACTCCTCCGGCGTACGGTTCCTGCGCACATACTCGAGGAGCGCTCGTTCAAGCGGCCGGTCGTAGAGCACCATGAAATTTATGAAGCGCGCCCAGCTCTCGTACTTATTGCCGAAGTGGAGCGCCGCGTAGTCGAGGAGATACACCGTGCCACCTGCGACGCGCAGGTTGTGGGGTACGAAATCGTCGTGGGTGAGGAAGTCGCCGTACTGCTCGATGGTCGCCTCGTGCTCCGTCATGAATGCCGCTGCGCGTGAGAATACCTTGTCGAGCGCCGGGTCTTCGGGGCATGCTTCGCGCGCTTCTTTCGCGAAGCACGCGAAGGCGGTCGTGTAATCACCGGCGTGCATCATGCCGAAGACCTTGCGGATAGCGCGGGTATGGCCGTAGGCAACGGCGTGCACGGATTCCTGGAGCTTCAAGGCGTCGAGCGCGAGCCGGAACTCTTCGCGCAGGTCGTGCTCGAGGAATCCTTTCTCCTCCGGGATGAACGCGGTTATGGCGAGCGTGAGCCCGTTCTTCTCCTCGTAGAGGAGTTCTTCTGGCGCAGGGAAGGCGCGATAGCTGAAGGGGAGTGTCGGAAGCGTGGTCCGGAGCCGGTGCTCATGCACTATCTCGCGCGCGCCGGTCGCGTTACTGCTTACCTTTATGATGACGCGCGCGCCGTCTTCCGCGCGCGTACCGACGAGCACGAGCTTCCTTCCTGAGAGGAGGAACCGCTCACCCGCGAGGTGCGGCTGCGAATCGTCGAGCGCGTAGCCGAGCGAGGCGAGTCGCTCACGCGCGCGCGTGAGCTCGTGCTCTTTGTAGGTCTCCCATTCGTGCTTGAAATCACGCGCCATGGTGGAGGGCGTTAGCGAGGAGCGCGAGGTGTGCTTCCCAAGACTTCTCATACGCAGCGAGTTCCTCGGTGGGTTCGGGGTCGAGCGGCAGTATCTCAGGGCGCGGAAGCGGAAGTTCGGTGAATACGTGCTTCGCGCGCGCGAACGCGCGCGCCTCGAGCGCGCTCTTTGCGAGCACGGCGCGCTCGTGCGCCGCGCGGTCTGCGACGACGAAGAAGAGCGGCGTGCGAAGGGCGTACGAGACCGCGAGGGCCGGCAATTCGGTGGAGGCGCCGTTCACGACGAGCACGGCGTCTGCGCGCCGTGCTGCGCGGAAGAGCTGCCAGGTGAGCGCGATGAGGCGTACGAACCGCGAGCGGCGCTTGTCGACCGCATGCATGCGTACGCCCGGGATTGCCTCAGGAAGGTGCGCGTACGCCACCACCGAGACCTCGTGGTCTTTCGCGAGCCTCTGGGCGAGCTCTTTGGCATAGGGAGCCGGCTCCGCAACCTCCGGGGGGTAGAGGGGGGTTGCTATGAGTATCCGCATGGCAAAGGTAGTGTTCACGGTATCACGTCAGGGCAAAACCCTGAAATTCCGAGCGAAACACGAGCTGGAGGGTGAAGCGTATCGGGATACGCTGAGACCGAAGCGTGGTGTTGCAGCCGGAATTTCGGGGTTTTGGCTGACGAGTGATGCTTGGAGGGTCTTGCATATATACGATGATACCGTGAACACTGCCGAATCTAGCATGACTTTTATAACTCCCTGCATGGTCGCCAGGGTGCCTTTAAGCCGCTAAAATGGACCCTATGAAGCTGGTGCTCGCCACCCCCCTGTACCCGCCCGAGATAGGCGGGCCGGCGACGTACGCGCAGGCGCTCGTCGAAGGGCTGCCCGCGCGCGGTATCGAGGTGGAGCTCGTGAAGTTCAGCGATGTGCGGCATCTGCCGAAACTCGTGCGGCACATCGCATACTACCGGCGCGTCCGTCGCGCAGCAGCGCACGCCGACGCGGTGCTCGCGCTCGATCCGGTTTCGGTCGGGATGCCTGCGTGCCGTGCGGCGAAGCGCGCTGGCACGCCGTTCTTCGTAAAGATAGTGGGCGACTATGCGTGGGAGCAGGGGAGGCAGCGCTTCGGTATAACGGAAGACCTCGATGCGTTCGTGCGCAATCCGCGCGCGCCGTTTGCCGCGCGCATGCTCCGCGCCGTAGAAGCGTATGTCGCGAAGAATGCGATGCACATCATCGTGCCGAGCGCATACCTGAAGAACATCGTCGAGATGTGGGGCGTGCCGGGGGAGAAGATCACGGTCATCCATAACGGCATCGAGATGCCGGAAGCGCTGCCGGAAGTCGCACGACCGGACGGGTTCCTCGTGGTCTCCTCCGGTCGGCGTGTGCCGTGGAAGAACTTCGAGGGTCTCGAGCGCGTGGTGGCGAAGGAGCCCTCGTGGCATCTGCACATCGCCTCCGGTGTCTCGCGCGAGGAGGCGCTCGCGTGGGCGAAGGCGGCGGACGTCTACGTGAACAACTCATCGTACGAAGGTCTCGCGCACGCGCTCATCGAGGTGATGATGCTCGGTACGCCGGTCGTCGCGACCGCCGTCGGCGGCAATCCGGAACTGGTCGAAGATAGCGTGACCGGACTCCTCGTGCCGGTCGGTAACGACGAGGCGCTCCATGCTGCACTCGCGAACGTCGCGAAAGAGCCGGAGGAAGCCCATGCGCGCGCGGCCAAAGGCCGCGCGCGCATGGGCGATTTTTCTACGACGGCAATGCTCGACGCGACTGCCGATTTCTTGAAACGCGTATGACCAAAGTCCTTTTCGTATCGAATGACCCTGCGATATTCGACGAGACGAGCGCGGTGCGTGCGCGCATGCGAGACTACGCCGTGCGGCTCGCGGCGCCCTCCGAAGCCTCCGGCGAAGGACGGGGCGAGCTCCGTATCGTCTCGCCTGCGCCGCGCGGCGCGAAGGAGAGCCATGAGGGCCCGCTGCACCTGTATCCGGTCCAGACGTGGAAACTACTGCGCATGCGTAGGATGGCGCGCCGCGCGCACGCACTCATCCTCGAGCACGGCATCGAGGTGGTGTCTGCCCAGGACCCGTTCGAAGAGGGCATCGCAGCGCTCCGCGCGATAGAGGGGACGAGTGCGAAGCTCCACGTGCAGGTGCACACCGACTTCCTCTCGCCGTGGTTCACCCAAAGCGGCAACTGGCGCAGCGCCCAGGTGCGCATGCCGGTCTTGAACCGTATGCGCCTCGCATACGCCGACGAGGTGCTGCCGAAGGCCGCGGGCATCCGCGTCGTTTCCGAGCGCGTGAAGCAGTCGCTTCTCGCGAAGTACGCGGGGCGCATTGTCGCGCCGGTCGTCATACCCGTGCAAGTGCCGAGTGTCGTGCCGCCTGCCGTGCGCTTGCCGGCGCATCCGTTCACGTTCGCACTCATGTGTGTCGGCAGGCTCGAGCCGGAGAAGCGCATCGAAGACATCCTCGAAGCGCTCGCGCTCGTCGTACCGAAGTATCCGACGATAGGGCTCATGATCGTGGGGGAAGGGCGAGAACGCGCGCAGCTCGAGAAACTCGTGCAAGAGAAGTCGCTCACGAAGAACGTCGTGTTCCTCGGGAACCGTCCGGATGCCTGGGGGCTCATGCGGAGCGCGCAGGCATTCATCCAAGCAAGCGCGTACGAAGGGTACGGCCGCACGCTTCTCGAGGCCGCGCTCGCGAAAGTGCCTATCATAACGACCGACGTCGGCATCGTCGGCGAAGTATTCAAAGGCTATGAAGACGTGCTCGCCGTACCGGTGGCTGATCCCACCGCGCTCTCGCTTTCCATCGTCGGCATCGTGGAAGACCAGGGCGCGCGCGTGAATCTCCCGATAGCAGCAGAAGCAGCCGCGCGCCGGCACCTTGCCGCGCAGGGCGACATTCCAGCGCGCATCGTTGCCGACCTTACGCAGGTCGCAGGCGTTATATAAGGTATCGCTATGCTCTACCTACTCGACTTCGACCGCACCCTGTTCGACACGGACGACTATAACCGGATGCTGGTTACGGAGCCGGCCTGCGCGCCGTTTGCCGACGAACTGCGCGCCGTGCTTTCAGAGGACCGTGACGAGACGCTTCATGGGAGTAGGGAACGGCTCGAAGCGTGGCACAAGGTGAGTGAAGCTATACGCTCAGGCGCTCTCACGTTCGCGCCTGGAGAACTTGCACGGTTCCTCTACCCGGACGTGCCGGAGTTCCTGCGCGGCATGGGGAACGAAGCGGTAATCATGACGCTCGGCGAGATCGAACGGCAGCGTGTGAAAATCACGAGCTCGCTTGCTGACGTTGTGCGGCTCACCGTGCTCTATACCGGCAAGGAGCTCAAGGCAGAGTACCTTTCCGAGTGGCCGGGGTATTACGGGCAGCAAGCCCTGCTCGTGGACGACCGCGCGGTCGAGCTCGAAGCGCTCGCGGAGCGGTTCCCGGCGCTCTCGCTCTATGAGATGCGCCGCGACGGTGCTCCTGGGGACGGCCGCTGGCCGGTCGTCCGTTCGCTTACGGAACTCCCTTAGCGGTAGACTGAAATTATAATTTCAATTATAATTAAGATTATAACGGCTCGGTATCTATGGCACGACGCAAGATTGAAGATCGCAATGTCCGCAAGCTGATCAAGGGCACGTCAAGCTATCTCGTGACGCTCCCCATAGAGCTCGTACGGGAGCTCGAGTGGCGGGAAGGGCAGAAGCTCGAGGTGCGTTTCAATAAACGCAACGCGGAGCTCATCATTCGCGATTGGAAGAAATAGATATGCGGAAGGACTTTGACGGTTGGAACGAAGACAAAAAAGAAACGAATGCGCGTGAAGATGTGCTCTTATATCGTGAGCGCGAAATCCGTTGGTGCCGTCTCGGAGTAAACATCGGTTTCGAACAGGACGGTACGGGCGAGGCGTACGCACGACCGGTGCTCGTTCTTAAAGCCTTCAATCGTCACGTTTGCATGGTTGTCCCGCTCACCACCTCTTGCAAGGAGAATCCGTATCACGTATCGGTCGGTGAAGTAAACGGTCGGCCCGCGTTCGCGATTATTTCGCAGCTCCGCCTCGTCGACACGAAACGGCTTGATACGAAGTTGGGTACGCTGGAAAAAGAGGCTTTCGCACATATACGGAAAGCGGTCAAAGACATGCTATGACCGCTTTCCTGCTTCTCGTTCTCCCTCCAGGAGGAGGGCAAGCCCGAAGGCATTTGTTCAGGTATCATACGCCCCATATCTCAAGAAGTCAATGAAACTGTTGATAGTCACGCAGGTGGTAGACACGGAAGATCCGATACTCGGATTTTTCGTACGCTGGCTCGCTGCATTTGCGAAGCATTTCGAGCGCATCGAGGTCATTGCGCTCCGGGTAGGGACGTATGACCTGCCGGAGAACGTGCGCGTGCATTCGTTAGGAAAAGAGAACGCAGGCGCGGCGGAAGATACTATCATATATGATAGTATCTTCCGCCGCGTGCGGTATGCGGTCCGGTTTCTTCGGCTCGCGTGGCAGTTGCGTCATGACTACGATGCGGTCTTCGTGCACATGAACGAAGAATACGTACTCCTTGCTGGATGGCTCTGGAAGCTTCTCGGGAAACCTATATATATGTGGCGCAACCACTACGCCGGCTCGTGGCGCACGCGCCTCGCGGCAGCATTCTCGACGAAGACGTTCTGCACCTCGAAGCATTCCTACACGGCGCGTTTCAAGAAGACGAAGCTCATGCCGGTGGGCATCGATACGGAGCGTTTCAAGCCGGACGGAAGCATCGCGCGCGTGCCGCGCTCAGTCCTGTTCCTCGCGCGCATCGCACCCAGTAAGCGCGTCGAGATGCTCATCGACGCGCTCGCTTCGCTCGCGCGCGACCAGGTCGAGTTCACCGCGAGCATCGTCGGCTCGCCCTTGCCTGAGCACGAGGCGTATTACGAGGCGGTCAAAGAACGC
>JAKAMK010000031.1 GCA_021812925.1 bacterium
GGGACTTACGCTCGAAAAAGCTGGCCCGCAGCGCCCGTACAGCTCGGCGTCGTTCAAGGACGTACTCATTTTCAAACGTTAGTGCGCGAGAGCGAGCGGGAGGATGTGCTCGGCACCCGCCTCGGTGAGTGCGTCTATGGCGGCCTGGAGCGTGGCGCCGGTCGTCGTGACGTCATCGAATACTATATATAGGTACGTGGGGTCGGCCCGGTGCGCGGCGCGGAACGCGCCGCGCATATTCTCGGCCCGTTTTCGGCGCGGTAAGGATACCTGGGATTCGGTCTCGCGAACGCGCTCGAGCAGCCCCGTCTCGAGCGGGAACCCGGTGCGTTTCGCCACCTCTTCCGCTTGGTTATAGCCGCGCTCTTTGTGGCGGGCTGGGCCGAGCGGAATCGGCACGAGCCGGACGGACTCGGTGGCGGGTACTTGCGCGAGGTGCGCGAAAAGCGCGGCAGCCAAGAGGCTGAAAGCCTCTCGGCTGCCGCGGTACTTCGCTTCGTGAATGGTCGCGCGCACCTCTGGGTCGCGGTAGGGCAAGAGAGCGGTCGCGACCGGACTCGTCTTGAATACCGTATGCGCATGAACTCGGTCCGCGAGCGCATTCGGGGGAAGCGCGCGGACGATCTCCTCGTCAGCGCGCACGGGGAAGAGCCAATCGAGCCAGCGGTGCATGCTACTATTGTCGCATGTCATTCTTCGGCAATCTCTTCAAGAAGAAGGATGGGAGTGTCATCGGCGTGGACATCGGTTCCTCGTCCTTGAAGGTCGTGCAACTCAAGAAGGACCACGGCGTCGCGGTGCTCGAAACGTATGGCGAGCTCGCGCTTGGTCCGTACGCTGGCGGAAGCGTGGGTCAAGCGACGAACCTCTCGCCGGAACAGATTGCCGAGACCTTGAAGGACCTCCTGCGGGAAGCGAAGGTGACGACGAAGGAAGCGGGGGTCTCCATCCCGTTCGCACGATCCTTGCTCACGCTCGTCGAGCTCCCGTACCGCAAAGACCCGAAAGAGCAGAAGACCGTCATCGAGCTCGAGGCGCGCAAGTACATCCCGGTGCCGATAAGCGAAGTGCAGCTCGACTGGTTCATCGTCCCGGACCAGGATGCTGCGCACAGTGCGCAGACGGGAGCGCAGAAGCAGCAGGAGAAGACGAAGGTGGAAGTCCTCCTCGTGGCCGTGCATAACGACGAGCTCAAGTTTCTCCAGAGCGTCGTGGCCGGCGCGAAACTCTCCGCGAGTTTCTACGAGATAGAGATATTCAGCACTCTTCGCGCCATCGTCTCTGAGCCGGTGAAGCCGGTCATGGTGCTCGACATCGGCGCCGCTACGACGAAGGCGTACGTCGTCGAGCGCGGCGTCGTCGCGCTCTCGCACGCCATCTCGGCTGGGAGCCAGGACATCACCCGCGCGCTTGCCGCATCGAAGAATCTCACCCTCTCGCGCGCGGAAGCGCTCAAGAAGGAAGAGGGGCTCGAGGGCGGGGAAGCGGGCACGCCGGAAATCGTCTTTTCACGCATCTTCTCCGAAGCGCGCCGCGTGCTCATGCAGTACGAGACGGCGCACGAGAAGACCATCACCTCGATAGTGCTCACAGGCGGCGGTGGCGTCACCAAGGAGCTCGGCGCTTACGCGAAGCAGTTCTTCTCGATAGACGTCCAGATAGGCAATCCGTTCGCGAAGACGGAAGCGCCCGCGTTCATGCGCCCGGTCCTCGAAGAGATAGGTCCTGAGTTCGCCGTGGCGGTAGGGCTCGCGCTCCGCAAGCTCGAGGAGTGACGCCTCTTCCAAAAATCGCGACCTGCTTCGTTGCACTTCGCGAAACCTCGCGCACCGTATTCACAATACGGCTTGCTCGTTTTCGCTCGTGCGCCTCGCATCTCGTTGATTTTAGAAAGAGGCGCTCGTTCGAACTTGTGCACAGCGTCTTCGTCTATGGGCGCATTGCATACCGTATACTTTGAGTTAAATGGCGCTTCCTCCGACCATACCGACGTCGTTCGTGCCGCATCCGGGGAATTCGGCTCCGAAGCGGTACCGTGCCGACCTTACGGGCGCGTTCGCATTCTTCTCGTACGGCGTGCTCGGCATAGTCGTTCTCCTCGCCTTCGGCGTGTTCTTCTACGGCCGCATCCTCGCGTCTGACAAGTCCGCCAAGGACGCGACGCTCCAGAAAGCCGAGGCTAACCTCGACCCGAAGACCGTGAACGATTTCGTCAGGCTTCAAGACCGCTTGAACTCAGGTGCGCAGCTACTCGGCACGCACGTGGCGTTCTCGGGATTCTTCGACGCGCTCGACACGATGCTGCCTTCGACCGTGCAGTTCAACCAGCTCGCGCTTTCCATCGATGCTGCCGGGACCCCGACCCTGAAAGGCACGGGCACAGCCAAGGATTTCAACGCGCTCGCGGCGGCATCGAACTCGTTCGCGACCGGTTCGAGCGTGAAGGACGCCATCTTCTCTAACATAAAGGTGAACCAGGGCGGGTCGGTCGGCTTCGACGTCTCCGCGACGCTCGACCCGAAACTCATCGCGTATAACCCGAGCCTCTACGGTACGCAGGCGCCGCCGGCTCAGACCAGTGTGCAAGCGCCGGCGACTACGGCCACGACGTCGGCGCCTGGGGCGACCGCAACTACCACACCATGAACAGCCGCGTCCTTCCCATCCTCGCGCTCATGGTCGCCGTCGGCATCTTCTTCGTGTACGTGAATCCGGAGTGGACCGGCGCCATCGCACAGACGAAAGCAGCGATAGCTGCGGATAATCAAGCGCTCGCCGCCGCGGACCAATTCACGCAGACCGAGAACCAGCTCGCTTCCGAGCGGAGCAATATCGACCCTTCGAACCTGTCGGCGCTCGAGACGCTCCTGCCTGATTCGGTCGACAACGTCGGTCTCATCCTCGACCTCGACGCACTCGCGGCGCGCGCAGGACTCGCGCTCTCGAACGTGGACGTTGCGAACAGCACGAGCGGCCAGTCATCGCAATCCGGGGCTAGCACGTCCGGCACGTCGGGGAGCGGTACCCAGGACATGAGCGCGCAACCGACGAGTCCGGTAGGGCAGGTCGACCTCTCGCTCTCGGCGGTCGGTACCTATGACGCGCTCCGGCAATTCCTCGCGGGCGTCGAGCGCAGCCAGCGTCTCCTCGACGTGCGCGACCTTTCCGTGCAGTCCTCGAAGACCGGCGTATACAACTACAAGATGACCATCCGCCTCTACTGGCTCCGTTGATATGAAACTGAACTCCAACAACACCATGATGATAGGCGCAGCCATCCTCGTGCTCGCTGGTGGCTACTGGTTCTTCTTTACGGGTTCGAATACCAATAACGTCCCGCTCACGGTCGGTACGACGCAGTCAGTAGTAGAGACGCAGTTCCAAGCGCTCGCGGGACAGCTCTCGCCCATCACATTCAATACGGACATCTTCTCCGATCCGCGATTCAAGTCGCTCGTCGACATCTCGACGCCCGTGCAGCCTGAATCAATAGGACGCGCGGATCCGTTCGCGCCGGTCCCGGGTGTCGTGGGGCAGTAAGCGCCGCGTGCGCGCTTTCCCCAAAGCGTGCGATGCGCACGAAGGAGCGGCTACGGGAGTGCGAGGTACACCCGTGCACTAACCGCACGCTAGGCGCTGAGTGTCCGCACCGAGTGTGTACAACCGTTAGGCAACTTCGGTTAGTGCTCGGGTATACTGCATCTACGCATGAACTTGCTTGACCTCTTGCTCGAAAAGGGAATGCTGTCGCCTGAAGACAAGGCGGCGGTTGAAGCGGAGGTGGCGAAGAAGACACCGCTCGATGCGGCGCTTGCCGCACGCGGCATCCAGATGGGGGACGCGCTTAACGCAGCCGGCGCCCAGTACGGGCTGCCGGCTCGCGTGCTCGGTGACCCGCCGGCAGAAGAGAGCGCGCTCGAGTACATCCCCATCGACTCGGCGAAACACTACGGATTCGTGCCGCTCGGTGTGGCGGATGGCGCGCTCGAGGTCGGTGTCGTGGATCCGGACAACATCGAGGCGATGGACGCACTCTCGTTCATCTCGGGGAGGATCGGCATGCCGTACAAGATATTCCTCATCGGCAAGCCGGATTTCGATAGGGTCATCGCATCCTACGAGAACCTGTCCGGGGAAGTGGGCGAAGCGCTCTCTGAGATAGAGAAGACGACGGTTCCGCCGCCGCCCGGAAAGAGCACTGCGCGCGGGAAGGCGCCGGCGGGCAAGGCCCCGAGCGTGCAGACGGACGACACCGAATCGCTCGACCTCGCGGGCGCCTCGGAAACCTTGCGTGAAGACGCGCCGGTCACGAAGATAGTCTCGACCATCCTGCGCTACGCCATCGAAGGGAAGGCGTCCGACATCCACGTAGAACCGTCGCCCACGAAGACCCGCGTCCGGTTCCGCATGGACGGCGAGCTCCACACCTCGCTCGAGCTGCCGAACAAGGTGCACGACGCGGTGGTCGCGCGCATCAAGATCCTCGCGAAGCTTCGCCTCGACGAGAAACGTAAGCCGCAAGACGGCCGCTTCTCCGCGACCGTCGACAATCGGCGCATAGACTTCCGCGTCTCGACGTTCCCGACCGAGTACGGCGAGAAGGTGGTGATGCGTATCCTCGACCAATCGGCTGCCACGGCGACCTTGGAATCCATCGGCCTCGATGAAGAACAACTCGAGGCGGTGCGCGCAATGATGCAGGCGCCCTATGGCATCATCCTCATCGCGGGCCCGACAGGGAGCGGTAAGTCGACGACTCTGTTCAGCATGCTCTCGGAGCTCGACCGCGAGACGCAGAACGTCGTCTCGCTCGAGGATCCTATCGAGTACCAGATTCCGGGCGTCGCGCAGAGCCAGGTGCGGCCGGAAATCGGCTACACGTTCGCGAACGGTCTCCGCTCGATACTCCGCCAGGACCCGGACGTCATCATGGTGGGCGAGATCCGCGACAAAGAGACTGCCGCGCTCGCTATCCAAGCGGCACTCACCGGCCACCTCGTGTTCTCGACCATCCACACGAACACCGCAGCGGGCGCCATCCCGCGCTTGGTCGACATGGGTATCGACCCGTTCCTCATTGCGCCGACGTTGGTGGCCGTTATCGGCCAGCGCCTCGTGAGGAAGCTCTGCGATGGTGCGGGCGAGCCGTTTGCGGTCACTGATTCGCTCAAGGAGCTCCTCGACCGTGAGTTCGCCGATCTTCCGGAGGCCTATCGCAAGAATCTGCCGCCGTTCAAGCAGTTCTATCACGCGAAACCGACGGCAGAATGCCCGAACGGCACGCGCGGACGCCTCGGCGTCTTCGAGATACTGCACATGCAGAAGTCGCTCGAACAGGTCGTGCTCAAGGAGCCGGTGGAGGAGAAGGTGTATGCAGCGGCGCGCGCTGAAGGCATGCTTACGATGCGCGACGACGCCATCATAAAGGCGCTCGACGGCAGGATTCCGTTCGAAGAGATCAACACGCTCGGCGGCGAGCTCTTCTCCCCAGTGGAAGGGACCGACGAAGAAGAGGGAGGAGCACCGCAGGCGGCGTAGGACGAGCGGCTTGCCCGCACACCAAGCTCTGCATCGCGCGAAGCGCAGGGCCAATGGCCTATGCGGAACTTGGTGTGCGGGCTTGTCCCCACGCACGCGCATCGAGCGTGCGCCGTCGCGGCGCGTGCGCGGTACACTATGGTGGTATGGCCTACCGTATCTTTCTCACAGACGATGACCGGTTCCTCCTCGATCTCTACGCAGTCAAGTTCAAGAATGCCGGGCACGAAGTAAGCACGTTCGGTGGGGGCGAAGAGCTCTTGCAAGCGCTACGCAAGGGCACTGACAAGCCCGACGCCATCCTGCTCGACGTCATCATGCCGGGACAGGACGGCTTCGAGGTGCTCGAGACCATCCGTAAGGAAAAGCTCGGGGAGGGCGCGAAGGTCATCATCCTATCGAACCAAGGGCAAGACGCTGACCTCGAGAAGGCGAAGTCGCTCCACGCTGACGGCTACATCATCAAGGCATCCGCCATACCCTCGGAAGTGCTCGCGGAGACCATTCGCACCATCGAAGGCACGGCTGCCGGCAGTCCTGCCGCATGACGCACGAACGCATGACCCCGAACAAGACACTCTCGGAACTGCTCGATATCGTCATCGCCCAGGGCGGGAGCGATCTCCACATCTACGCGGGCGGCGCGCCGATGATACGCGTCTCGGGCTCACTCGTGCCGGTATCGAAGTTCGATTCGTTCACGACGGAAGAGACCGAAGCGATGCTGCAATCTATCGTACGCCCTGAGCGCTGGCAGAGTTTCCTCGACGACCAGACCATCGACCTTTCCTACGCGCATGGCGACTCCCGGTTCCGCGTGAACGGCTACCGCGTGCAGGGCGCCACCGCGATGGCGATGCGCCTCATCCCGAATCAGATACGTACGTTCAACGAGCTCAACCTCCCGTCGGTCTTGGAGGTGTTCACGCAGCGCGAGCAGGGGTTCTTCCTCGTCGTGGGGCCGGTGGGGCAGGGCAAGTCGACGACCTTGGCGGCCATGATAGACCGCATCAACGAGACGCGACCGGACCACATCCTTACCATCGAGGACCCGGTCGAGTACCTCTTTACCGAGAAGAAGTCGCTCATCCACCAGCGCGAAGTGCACATCGACGTGCCGGATTTCCATACCGCGCTCCAGAGCGCGTTCCGCGAAGACGTGGACGCCATCATGGTGGGCGAGATGCGCAACTACGAGACCATCTCAAGCGCGGTGACCGCTGCGGAGACCGGCCACCTCGTGCTCTCGACCTTGCATACCAATAACGCGGCACAGACCATCGACCGCATCATCGACATGTTCCCGGCCGAGCAGCAGGGGCAGGTGCGCGTGCAGCTTTCGGGCTCGCTTATCGGCATCTTCTCGCAGCGCCTCATCCCGCGCATCTCGGGCGGGCTCATCCCGGCCTATGAGCTCCTCATCAACAACAATGCGGTCTCGACCTTGATCCGCGAGGCGCGCACGCACGAGATAGGCGCGGTCATCCAGACGAGCTCGCAGGAAGGCATGATAGATATGGACCGCGCGCTCGCCGAGCTCGTGCGTCGCGGCGAAGTGACCGTCGAGCACGCCTACCAGCACGCCATGGACCCGAAGACCTTCGAGCGCTACCTCTAACCTATGCTGTTCAAGTATCACGCAATCGACCAGGACGGACACGAGCGCGACGGCACCATAGAGGCGCCGTCGCAGGAAGTCGCCATCTCCGCGCTCCAGCGGCGCTCGCTCATCATCTCCTCCATCACGTCGAACGAAGACAAGTCGCTCCTCGAGATGGACATCCCGTTCTTTAACCGAGTGAGCAACAAGGACATCGTCATCCTGTCGCGGCAGATCGCGACCCTGTTCGAAGCGCAGGTCTCGGCGCTCCGTATCTTCCGCCTTCTCGCCGCGGAAGTAGACAACAAGAAGCTCGCAGACGTGCTCTCGCAAGTGGCAGACGACCTGCAGGGCGGCTCGCCGATATCGAAAGCGCTCTCGCGGCACCCGAAGGTGTTCTCGGTCTTCTATGTGAACATGGTCCGCGCGGGCGAAGAGAGCGGTAAGCTTTCGGAGACCTTCGGGTACCTCGCCGATTACCTCGACCGCACCTATGACGTGGTCTCGAAGGCGGAGAACGCGCTCATCTATCCTATCTTCGTCATCGCGGTCTTCTTCGGCGTCATGGCGCTCATGCTCACCTTGGTCATCCCGAAGATAAGCGCTATCCTCATCGACTCCGGTTCGAAAGTGCCTATCTACACGAAGATCGTCATCGCGTTCTCGAACTTCCTCGTGAACTACGGCATCTTCATACTCGTTGCGCTCATCGCCGGCGGCATCTACGTGTGGCAGCTCCGGAAGACCCAGCAGGGCGCGCTCATCCTCGACGGCCTCAAGCTCTCCGTGCCGTACGTCGGCGACCTGTACTCGAAGCTCTACCTCTCGCGCATCGCGGATAACTTCTCCACCATGCTCCTTTCGGGCGTCTCGGTGGTCGAAGCGCTCGAGATTACCGCATCGGTGGTGGGGAACCGGGCGTATGAGGAGGTGCTCACCCAAGTGGGGACCGACGTGAAGGGCGGTTCTTCCATCTCTGACGCGATGTCGCGCCACGCGGAGATTCCGGGCATCATGGTGGCCATGGTGAAGGTGGGCGAAGAGACCGGCGAACTCGGCAAGATCCTCACGACCTTGGCACGCTTCTATAACCGCGAGGTGAGTAACGCCGTCGACACCCTCGTGGGGCTCATCGAGCCGATCATGATAGTGATGCTCGGCCTCGGCGTCGGTACGCTCCTCGCCGCAGTGCTCCTGCCTATCTACAACCTAGCCGGGGCAATCTAGAGCGAAGCCGCAAAACGGCGCATCTGCTTTGTTGCAGCTTCACCTCAATGTCTCACCGTACGGTCCAGTACGGCTCGACATTTCGGCTTGCCGCGCCTCGCATTTGCATCCGTTTTGCGGCTTCGCCGCTGCGTTGTTACGGAACGACTTATCCACACGAGCACACCGCGTAACCGTGTGGGGGGCATACAATGTATCCATTAGCCGCTATTACTAAATATGAAAACAATTCGTTCACGAGGTTTCACCTTGATCGAGCTCCTCGTCGTGATCGCCATCATCGGCATCCTCTCGGCAGTCGTGCTCGCATCGCTTAACACTGCGCGTTCCAAGGGTAACGACGCGGCCATCCAGTCGGATCTCCAGACGGTCCAGACGCAGGCCGAGATTTACTACGGTGACAACAGCAACACATACTCCGGTAGCTCCGTGACCGCCTGCACCACCGCAGGCAGCCTGTTCACCGACGCCGGGGTCATCCAGAAGACGTACACGAGCATCCTGGGTATCGAGGGCAATACTGCCGCGAACGTGGCCTGCTATGCAGCCACGAGCGCCTACTCGATGGCTGCGAAACTCTCGACTGGTTCGTGGTGGTGCGTCGACAACACTGGCTTCGCTGGGACGCGCGCTACTGCGCCTACGACCACGGGCTGCTAGTCACTTATCCATCGTATACGTTAACGCTCATTAGTTATGTCTAATACCAAGCGAGGCTTTACCTTGATCGAGCTCCTCGTCGTGATCGCCATCATC
>JAKAMK010000032.1 GCA_021812925.1 bacterium
AGGTGTAACTGCCGCCCGTAACCCTGGGTTGCCGGACGCGGTTAACTGATATATAAGCCTATCACGATGACTACGCTCGGCAGGCGCTCCGCATCCCTGCTCTTTATCGGCGACCTCGTCGCTTTTGCGGCATCTCTATATCTCACGCTCCTCCTGCGCTACCTCGCGCTGCCCACGGCGGCGAGCGTCACGCCGTACCTCGCGCCGTTCGCGTTCCTCTTCGCGCTGTGGCTCATCGTCTTCTATGGCGCCGGCCTCTACGGCAAGCAGCTCGCGCTCTTCCCGAGCCGTCTCCCCGACGCCCTCGTAAAGACGCAGGCGGTGAACATCCTCCTCGCGGCCGTGTTCTTCTTCCTCGTGCCGGCGTTCGGCATCGCGCCGAAGACCATCCTCGCGCTCTACCTCGTCATCTCGCTCGCCCTCATCTTCCTCTGGCGGCTCGCGCTCTACCCGAAGCTCTCTGCGCGCCCGCACCGCGAGCGTGCGGTGCTCATCGCGTTCGGCGAAGAGGCGGATGAGATTTATGCGGAGGTGAATGGCAACCCGCGCTATGGGGTCGAGTTCTGCTACCGCCCGAGTGCGGCGGAGCTCGCCGACCCCGACGCGTTCGCACGCGCGATCGCGGGAGAGAACGCATCGCTCATCGTGGCTGATACCGAGTCCGCGGAGGTCGCGCGCGTCATGCCGCTCATCTACGACCTCGCCCGCCTGCACCACACGTACCAGTTCGCGGCTTTCGAGGATTTCTACGAGGAGGTATTCGACCGCATCCCGCTGTCCGAGCTCGGCCACGTCTGGTTTCTCGAGCACGTCGCGGCCGCCGACTCCGTCTTCTACATGGTCGCGAAGCGTACGATAGACATCCTGGGCGGTCTCGCGATGGGCGTCGTGACGGTACTGGCGGCGCCGTTCATCTGGCTCGCGAACCGGTTTGAGGGCCCTGGCCCGCTCTTCATAAAGCAGGACCGCATCGGTCGGTACGGCACGCGCGTCGCATCCTACAAGTTCCGTAGCATGACGAAGAACCTCGCGGCGAGCGGCGAATGGACGACGGAAGGGGAGAACCGCGTGACGAAAGTCGGGAGCTTCCTCAGGAAGACCTCGCTCGATGAGTTCCCGCAGTTCGTAAACGTGCTCACGGGCGACCTCTCTCTCGTGGGGCCGCGGAACGACATCCTCGGTCTCGGGCAGCGGCTCGCGGAAGCACTCCCGTACTACGAGGCGCGGTACCTCGTGACGCCCGGCATCACGGGCTGGGCGCAGATCAACCAGCGGTATGAAGCGGGCAACGCGTCGCCGCAGTCGGTCGAGGAGACCAAGGTCCGCCTCGCATACGATTTCTATTACCTGAAGCACCGTTCGCTCGGGCTCGACATCATCATCGCGCTCAAGACCATTAAACGCATGTTCTTCCGCGTGAGTTCTTGGTAGTATGCCTACAAGTCTCATCTGCTTCGTTACGGGTCCCGCCGACGTTCTCCGTCGTACGCTCAGGTACGCCTACGAACGTCGACTTCCCGCGCCTCGCATCTGAGAGCTTCTAGGCACACTACTAACGTTGCGGTATATGGATAAGAAACACGTCATACTAGTAACCGGAGCGGCTGGTTACGTCGGCGCCATGCTCGTCGAGCAGTTCGCGAAGCGCGACGACGTCGAGAAGATAGTCGGTATCGACAAAGAGCACATTCCGGAGGAATTGAAGAAAGAGCCGAAGCTCGTGTACCTCAATACGAATACCGCGGACGATTGGGAGGGGGAAGTGCGCGCGTACAAGCCGGATATCGTCGTCCACACCGCGTGGCAGATACGCGAGCTCTACGGCGCGCAGGACCTCGAGTGGCGCTGGAACGTCGGCGGCTCCGACAAGGTCTTCGACTACGCGTTCGATGCCGCGAACGGCGTCGACCGCCTCATCTATTTCTCGACCGTCTCGTCGTACGGCGCGTTCGCGGATAACTCAGTAGACCACTTTTTCACCGAGGACGAAGGCTTCCGGAAGTCGCAGTACCTCTACGCGGAAGAGAAGCGTGCCGTCGAGGAGCACCTCGAAGAGAAGTACGGGAAGAGCACGCACAAGCCGATGGTCGCGGTTCTGCGCCCGGCGGCTATCACGGGCCCGCGCGGCCGCTACATGCGTGTCCGCTTCGGGCTCCAGGCGACCCTTGCCGGCCAGATGAAGGGCGGCATCTACTCCATCATCTCGGCGATGGTTTCGTTCGTGCCGGTCACGCCCACGTGGCTGCGCCAGTTCATCCACGAGGACGATGTTGTCGGTATCGTCGAGCGGCTCGCATTCGGCGAAAAGCTCGCGAAAGGGTATGACGTGTTCAACATCTGCCCGCCCGGGCAGGTGGTGCGCGGGAAAGACATGGCCGCGGCCGTGGGGAAGAAGGTGCTGCCCGTGTACCCGTGGATGGTGCGGCTCGCGTTCTTCGTGTTCTGGCATCTCTCGCGCGGCAAGGTGCCGACCGGAAGAGGCGCGTGGAAAGGGTACTCGTACCCCATCGCGGTGGACGGTGGCAAGCTCACGCGCGTGACGGGCTACCAATACCGGTACGCAGGTCTCGATGCGTTCCGCTACACCGACGGCGCGTACGAGTCGTTCGTGCCCGAACACCAAATTCGGCATCGCAAAACTGTGACCACGTGAGTTCGGAAGAGTGCCTGGCAATTTGTAGCGAAGTGCGACAGACGGTAATTGTGCGGTTTTGCAAAAGCCGCCATGCCGAAATTGGTGTGCGGGCGTGCCGGAACATCAAATTCGGCATCGCAAAACTGCAACCGCGTGAGCTCCGAAAGGGATACGATTTCTGAGTACGGAATAATGTTCTGCTGAAAATGTTCCTCCTGCTCGGCCCGTCGGCCTACGCAGAGCCTCAGAAATCGCATCCTTTCCGTCGCTTCCACGGCAGCGCCCTGTGGACAATTGGGAAAGTCGGACTTTCCCAATTGTCCACAGGAGGCAGAGTTTGCGGTACTATGCGCGCATGATTGTCGACGGCAAGGCGATAGCGGCAGAGATACTCGCCCTGACGAAGGAACGATCGGGGAAATTGTCGCGCCCGCCGCGGGTCGTCGCGTATGCACCCCTCATCACGCCCGCGACCGCGTCGTACCTAAAGATAAAGAAGCGCAGCGCGGAGGCAGCGGGCTGCATGTTCGAAGAGACGGATGACCTCGCCGCGATAGGCGCCGCCGACGCTGCCATCGTGCAGCTACCGTTACCGCCTGGGATGGAGACGCGCGCGACCTGCGACCGCATCCCGCTCGCAAAAGACGCCGATGTGCTCGGGAGCGAAGCGCGTGCCAAATTCATGCGCGGTGACGTGGGCGCGCTCCTGCCGCCTGTCGTCGCTGCGGTGAAAGAGATTCTCGAGCGCGCGGGCGTCCTAGTAGCGGGGAAGCGTGCGGTCGTCGTGGGCGAAGGGTTCCTCGTCGGCGCGCCCGTAGCCGCATGGCTCGCACAGGAGGGCGCGAGCGTCACGGTGGTCCGCGGCAAGACCGACGACCTCGCCGCGGCGCTCGGCGACGCGGAGATTATCATTTCCGGCGCGGGCTCCCCGCACCTCATCACGCCCGAGCTCATCAAGAAGGGCGTCGTGCTCATCGATGCGGGCACCTCGGAATCGTCCGGCAAGGTCGCGGGCGACGCCGACCCCGCGTGCGCCCCAAAGTGCTCGGTCTTCACACCGGTCCCGGGCGGCGTCGGACCCGTCGCGGTCGCGAAGCTTTTTGAGAACGCAGTAATTCTCGCAGAACGAGCACTACAGGCACGGCCTCAGTCGTAAAGACTGAGGCCGGAAGCTTGAGACAGGATTGCACACATGTGCTGGTATGACTCGTTCATGGCGCGCCACAAGACTTGGGAACGTCTTTCGAATGAACCCATAGGGTTTTCCCAGAGCATCCCGATCCGGCATGGCAGCACCTGCGTACGTAGTCTCGATACGCGTCGAGCGAAGCGTGCGTCTCGGGTTTGATACGCTCTCTGTACCCGTGCGGGGTACGTGCGCGAGACGATGGTCGCCAGTGTCCGCCGAGCCCATGTATCCTTTTCGGCGCTCGCTGCGTTCGTGAGAACCAATACGTCAGTCGGACTGAAGCGGCGGAGCGCTTCCCAGATGGGGAACGGATATGCTCCGCCTCCATCGAGGAAGCTGTCATTGCCGAGGCGGATCGGTTGGCCCGAAACGCCCGGAAGACTGATTGAAGCTCGGATGAGCTCGGTCACATCCGGCCGTGCATCTCTGGCTGGCATGAGCGTGCCTATCCCTGTGCGGGCAGAAGTGACTCCTATGTAGAGTGCTGAGCGCGACTTGCGCACGGCATCTTCATCGAGTCCCTTAAGTCCTATTTCTCCACGGAACACTCGCGAGAGATATTCCGTGTCGGCCTTGCCGCGAAGGAATGAGACGAACTTGCTGCCTGAACACTCGTCGTAGTAGATGCTCGTGCCGAGCGACGACTGAGAAGCTAGGAAGTAAGCAGCAATCGGAGCTCCAGTGGAGACCCCGATAACCGTGTCGAACACCTGCGATAGTCCGAAGCGTTCGAGTGCCATCGCGCGTCCTCCGCCGAAGACGCCTCGCATCGCACCTGATAATACGAGCAAGAGCGGGCGGATGTGTTCATGTGAAGGATCGCCTGTCTCAAGCAGGAACTTCTTTGTGAATAAATTACGGATAAGAGGAAGATCTCCCTCGTAGCGCATTTATGTCTCCATGTAATCGATGTTCCGTCAAGGAACGTACCGTATTGCGGCGCATTTGGCAAATGACCTGAAATTTCCTATACTGCCTCCATCATGACTCGTTTCCGGGTGTTCGCACTTATCGCCCTCCTCGCGGGCGTTTTGCTCGCCTATTTCGTCTGGGCGACCCAGGCCAATCCGTACAGCGCCTACACCTTCAAGCTCGGCCTCGACCTCGCGGGCGGTACGGAGCTCGTCTACAAGGCCGACATGAGTCAGACCCCGGCAGGGGAGCGTAGTGACGCGCTCCAGGCGCTCCAGGGCGTCATCGAGCGCCGCGTGAACCTCTTCGGCGTCGCCGAGCCCCTCGTCCAGACCGAGCAGGCTTCCGCGCTATCCGGCACCACCGAGGACCGTCTCATCGTCGATCTCCCGGGCGTCACCGACATAAACGCGGCGGTCGCGGCCTTGGGCGCGACGCCAACTCTCGACTTCGAGCTCGCGACCACGACCACGGTCGGCACGACGACCGAGGTCTCCTACGCGCCTACCGGCCTCACCGGCCGCTACCTCACGAGCGCGGCGCTCCAGTTCGGCTCGGGCGCGACCGCAGGCCTCGCATCGCCGGAAGTCTTGCTCCAGTTCAATAGCGCGGGCGCGAAGCTCTTCGAGCAGATCACCTCGCAGAACGTCGGCAGGACGCTCGCCATCTTCCTCGACGGGCAGCCCATCTCGACGCCGGTCATTAAGGAAGCGATCCCCGGCGGCCAGGCGACCATCAGCGGCAACTTCACCGCGACCGAGGCGCGCGACCTCGTGCGGAACCTGAACTTCGGCGCGCTGCCGGTGCCTATCTCGCTCGAGAGCTCTTCGTCGGTCGGCCCGACCTTGGGCTCGGCGGCTATCGCGGCAGGCGTCATCGCCGGTCTCATCGCCTTCGCTATCATCGCGCTCTTCATGATCGGCTGGTACCGCGTGCCGGGGCTCATCGCCTCCTTGGCTCTCGCCGAGTACCTCGCCCTCATGCTCGCGGTCATCAAGGCTGTGCCGGTCACGCTCACGGCCTCGGGTATCGCGGGCCTCATCATTTCTGCGGGTATGGCGGTGGACGCGAACGTGCTCATCTTCGAGCGCACGAAGGAAGAGCTTCGCGCGGGGCACGAGCCGCGCGAGGCGGTGCACATCGGCTTCGCGCGCGCGTGGACCGCTATCCGCGACGGCCACCTCACCATGATCATCTCGGGCATCATCCTCTTCTGGCTCGGCACCTCCATCGTCCAGGGCTTCGCGCTCGTCTTCCTCTTGGGCGTCCTTGCGTCCTTCCTCTCGGCGGTCACCGTGACTCGCATCTACCTCCTCTCGGTCGTGCCGGAGCACAACTCGGGATTCTGGCGCCGTGCGCTCAGCTCGGGCTTCCACCGCTCAAACTCGTAACGTATGTACATCGCAACGCACCGCAAGGTTTTCTTCTGGATCACGGGACTCGTGCTCGCCGCGGCTATCGGCGCCATCCTCGTGTATGGCCTCCCCATGGGCATCGACTTCACGGGCGGCTCTCTCATGCAGGTCTCGTACCCGAACGGCCGTCCGTCGCTCGCCGCCATTGAGACGCAGGTCGCGACGGTACCTTTGGGCGCGGTCTCGGTCATCCCGCTCGGCGCGGACGGTGTATCCATCCGCACGCGCACCATGACGCCCGCTGAGCATGCGGCCGTCCTCGCCGCCATCTCGGCGAACGCCCCCACGGATTCGACAAGCTCACCGCAGGCGACCGAGCTCTCGTACACGTCGGTCGGCCCGTCCTTGGGCAGCCAGTTCGCCTCGAAGGCGCTCTGGGCCATCTTCGCGGTCGTGCTCGCTATCGTGCTTTTCATCGCCTTCGCGTTCCGGAAAGTCTCGCGCCCGGTTCCTTCTTGGGTCTACGGCCTCGCGGTCATCGTCATCCTCGTGCATGACCTCGTCATCCCGGCCGGCTTCTTTGCCATCTTTGCGCACTTCACGGGCGCCGAGGTCGATTCGCTCTTCGTGACCGCGCTCCTCGCTCTCCTCGGCTACTCGGTGAACGACACCATCATCATCTTCGACCGCGTTCGCGAGCACCTCGCGAACAACGAGAAGACGGGCCACAAGGAGGACTTCGAGACGACGGTGGGGAAGAGCATCTCGGAGACCATGACTCGCTCGGTGAACACCTCGCTCACCGTCGTGCTCGCTCTCGGCGCGCTCGTCCTCCTCGGCGCGGCGGCGACCCGCACCTTCGCGCTCGTCATGCTCGTCGGCGTCATCGCCGGTACGTACTCCTCGGTGCTCCTCGCCGCGCCGCTCCTCATTCCGCTTTCGCGCTATTTCGTAAAGAAGTAACCAGATGATTATCGGCATCACCGGCACCAACGGTTCAGGGAAGGGTACGGTGGTCGACTATCTCAAGACGAAAGGCTTCGCGCATTACTCGGCGCGGGGCTTTATCGTCTCAGAGATCGAGCGGCGCGGGTTGCCGGTAGACCGCTCGACCATGAACCAGACGGCAAATGACCTGCGGCTCAAGCATTCGCCTTCATACATAATCGAAGAACTCTATAAGCAGGCTGAGGCGGCAGATGGTGACGCGATTATTGAGTCGGTGCGCGCACTTGGCGAAGCGGAGTTTCTGCGCGCGCACGGTGCGAAACTCGTTGCCGTCGATGCGGATCGGAAACTCCGGTATGAGCGCAGCGTCGCGCGCGGTTCGCATACCGACCACGTGGATTTTGACACGTGGGTCACCCAAGAAGAGCGCGAGTGGCACAACGAGGCTGCGCACGACATGGACGTGCCGGGCGTCATGGCACTCGCGGACTTCACGATCGAGAACAACGGCACGGTGGAGGAGCTCCGCGCGCAGGTGGACGCCGCGCTCGCGCAGGCTACGAAATAATCGTGCCCGTGAACGGCTTGCCGTCGATATAGTTGCCGAACTCGGCAAGGTTCGCGCCATTCATGATAGCGACTTCGAGATTGAGCGCCTCGGCTTCTTTGGCGGCCACGGGGTCGAACGGGGAAGAGAGGCCTGGGTCCCACTCCTCGGGGATGAGCTTCCGGAACTCTGCCCAGCTCGTTCGCTCTATCTTCTGCGCGCTCGGATCCGTTTTCGGGTCTGCGCTGTATACGTAATCGATGTTCGAAAGGTTCGCCATGCGGTGCGCCCCGAGATTCTTCGCCATGAGAACGGCGACGTAGTCGGTCGACCAGCCCGGCTGCCAACCGGCGGCGATGGTAATGGGGTCATCCGTCTCTACGTCGATGGTGGGGTTATGGATGACCGTCGGATGCGCGTAGCCCGCGAAGATGTTGCGCAGGAGCTGCGCGTTGAGGCGGGTCGAGTGGATGCCGAGCCAGTCGAGGTCTTGGCGCGAGAGCTTCGTCACGGCATCCGCCGCGTCCTGGTAGCGGCGCGCGGTCTTGCCGCCGCCGCAGATGATGGTGAAGGAGTAGCCACGCTGCACTTTCTCGAGTACGAGGTCTTTGAATCGTCGGAGGAAATCAATAGCAATGCCGTCGGGAACGATTAAAGAACCTCCGACGGACACGACTATTCTCTCGTGCGTTTGTTGCATGAGTCTGGGCAAAGCGTGACGGCTCCAGTAATCATACTCCCTCGATTAGCTGTGACAACTTGTGGAATGGGAAATTGCTGCTACAGTCTCCCCTAGGCCGAATTGCACCCGCGTCGCTCAGTAGCGCGCGCCTGGGGCATAGCGGATAGGGACGCCGAATCCTTACCAAACAGTTAAGGTCCATAAGTAACGGCTAAGTTCTTTGGAGTAAAGCCGTTCACCGAAGCTTTGGAGACTCCGGCCAGCCCTCGGATGAAATCCGAAGAGCTAGCCGAATCAGAGTGCTGGTAGGCCTAGGGCCCGTCGCTTGCGACGGGCCCTCACTCGTAGCCCTTGACGCCCCTCGGGGCTTCCTATAGTATGGCGCTACCTGCCACTGGGGCTTCCAGAAGGGCAGAAAAGCGAAGAAATGAGGGCTCCGAAAGGAGCTCCGGAAGTCTCTTGCGCTCACTTTTCTTTGACAGCTCAATACGTGTGAAATGAAAATCCTCCGGCGTTAATCCACGCCGGAGGTGAAAGATGATGAATTCTTTTGTTCCGCCTATTCTTAATGAGAGTTTGATCCTAGCTCAGGGTGAATGCTGGCGATGTGGATGAGTCATGCAAGTCAAGGGGGCCCGCAAGGGCAACCGGCAGACGAGGTAGTAACACGTAGGTAGATCCCCCGAAGTCGGGCATAGCCAGTCGAAAGATTGGGTAATTCCCGATAGTCCCGCAAGGGTAAAGGTTTTTCGCTTCGGGAGTCGCCTGCGTAGTATCAGCTAGTTGGTAGGGTAACGGCCTACCAAGGCTACGACG
>JAKAMK010000033.1 GCA_021812925.1 bacterium
GAGCGAGCAGCGCGAATTAGACCGTTGCGCGGGTGTCCGTGCTGGCGTTTTGGCATCCGCGAAGCGCCGCCCGAGGATACGGGCGGCTATGCTAAAACACGGACGCCGATGCATACGGCACCGCCGTCTGGAGCGGTGCCGTTGGCTCATTCCGTGCGCGATTCGTGCTACGCGACCTTCTCGATGGTATAGGTCTGCTTCCCTGCCGGCGTCTCGAACGTGAAGGTCTCGCCCTTCTTCTTGCCCATGAGAGCAGCGCCCAAGGGCGAGACGTGCGAGAGCTTCTTCACGCGCATGTCTGCCTCCTCGCTGCCCACGATGGTGTATTCGTGCGCGTCCGGGCTCCCGGACTTCCGGATCGTGACCACCGAGCTGAACCCGACGACGTCCTTCTTCTTGCCGTCGGTCACGATGCGCGCATGCTTCACGAGCTCGTCGAGCTTCTTGATGCGTTCCTCGGTCGCGGCCTGTAGGTCGCGCGCTTCCTGGTACTCCGCGTTCTCGGAGAGGTCGCCGAGCGAACGGGCATACTCGAGATTCTTCGCGATCTCGGTGCGGCGCACGGTCTTCAGCTCTTCGAGTTCTTGCACCATCTCATCGAACTTCTCCTGCGAGACGACAGTGTCCTGGGTTTCGGCCATAGTGACGGAGTTATGTTTGCCGCATTGTACCGGTACCGCGCCAATGCGCAACTACGGACCCGGCGTGGATGACGCCGTCGTAGTCGCCGTGCCGCCGGTATACGGGGAGCCTTCCGCGTAGAGCGCGGCAAAGAGCGCCTGCATGACGTTCACCGCGTCCTCGCCGCTCCCCGACGGTCCGCGCTCGAGCACGACCGCGAACGCGTACTCGGGCGCATCGTACGGGAAGAATCCCTCCACCCACGAGTTGTCGTACTGATTCCTGCTTCCTACCTGCGCGGTACCGGTCTTCGCCGCCACCGCGAGGTACGGCAGGTGTATCGCCTGCGCGAGCGCCCCGGTGACGCCGAGGCGCATGCCCTCGCGCGCGACCTCGAACGCCGACGGCGCGGCGGGCACGGGCGTCGCTACCGGCTGCTCATTCGCGAGCAGAGTCGGCGTGAGGAGCATGCCGCCGTTCGCCACCGCCGCGGTCGCGCGCGCCATCTGCACGGGCGTCACCTGCGTGCCGTACTGGCCGATAGCGGTGTGGTACGTGTCGCCCAGGTACCACGGCTCGCCGAACGTCGACTGTTTCCATGCGGGACTCGGGACGACGCCGGACGCTTCGCCCGGCAGGTCGATGCCGGTCGGCTGCCCGAGCCCGAACGCGCGGTACCAGTAGTCGAGACGGTCGATGCCGAGCCCCTTCACCGAGCCGAACCCGCCGCCCACCGTGTAGAAGAAGACGTCCGAGGACCACGCGATCGCATGGCGGACGTCGAGGAGTCCGAGCGCCTTCCAGCCCGTGTAGGTGAACTCCTGGCCCGGGTGGTACGGGTCGGGGATGGTGAGGAGTCCGGGATCGTCGATGATAGTCGAGGGCGTGATGACCCCGTCCGTGAGAGCGCCGATCGCCTCGAACGGCTTCACGATGGAACCCGGCGTGTACACCCCCTGCACCGCATGGTCGAGGAATGGGTGCCCCGGGTCGTTGTTGTAGCCTGCGATCACGCTCGCCGGTCCGCCGAGACTCATGACGTTCGGGTCGTAGCTCGGGAACGACACGATGGCGCGTACCGCGCCCGTGTGCACGTCCATGATGACGCCCGCGCCCGCCACGAATCCGTCCTGCGTCGCGACCGACTGGACCGCCTGCGCGAACTTCCGCTCAAGGTCGGCGTCCAGGGAAAGCACGAGCGTCGCCCCGGTTTTCGCGGGCACGACGGCGCCTTGCGACTTCACGGCGCCGAACGCGTCGCGCTCGACGAGCACCTGCCCGTTCTGCCCAGAGAGCTGGGCATCGTACTCAGCCTCGAGGCCCGCGAGGCCGGTCTCTCTCGTGTCGTAGTAGTTGCCGTGCGCGTCCTTCTTCGGGTACGACACATAGCCGATGATCTGCCCCATGCCGGGAATCGGGTACTCACGCCGCACGCTCCCGTCCGACAGTTCGACGTTCTGCGCGAGCACCGTCCCGTACTCGTCCGTAATCACCCCGCGCGGCGCGATGAGAAGCTCGGAGGAGAGGCTGTTGTGCGCGCTCTCCGCCGCGAACGCGGAGCCCTGCACGAGCTCGAGGTCGAGGGCGCGCGCGCCGAGTGCGAAAAAGAGGATGCCGAGCGCGGCGCCGAGCAGCCAGTACGTGCGGCGCGCGAGCGGGCGCTCGAGCCGCCCCTCGAAGCGGTTGCGGTCGAACGCCGGCGCGTTCGACGCGTCGAGGAAAATCTCGTCAGGCGCGATCTCCGGATCGCGCCGGCGCTTCCGTCGCCCGAATCCCATCATGCATCAATAATACGCGCCGCGAGGCGGCGACGCACGAAAAAGCTCGCGGCCGTAACGAAGGCGCCCGCTACAGTTCCCCACGGCAGCAACGACGCGTGCGGGGCGTAGTAGAGCGCGTCGACGAGGATGCCGACCGTGACGGGGAGGAGCGGGAGCCAGAGCGCGGAAAAGAGCGCGAGGAGCACCGTCACCGGCCACGGAAAGATGAACGCGCTCGTGAGGGCGAGCACGGTAAGCGCGATCTTGAGCGGCGTCGTCATGACGGCGTCGTCGTCGCGCAGACGAGCGCGCCGTTCCGGAGCGCAGCGCCCTCATCGCGTACGACGACCCAGGTGAGCGTCGCCGGATTGACCGCGGGCGCGATGGAAAGCACGACGAACGGCGCCGCAGGGTCGCCGCCCTCCCTCGCCACCGAGCCGATGGGGAGCGCCCCGGGTCCGGGCGCGTACACGATGTCGCCGGTCGCTATCGCGGCAGCCCGCGGCGCCGTCGCAGTAAACGCGCCTGCGCCTGCGCCTGCGAGCGTGAGCGGCAGGTGCTTGTCCCCTACCCAGCCCGCGAGCGATTCGCCGGGCGCCGAGAAGAGCGTGATGCGCGCGAAGGCGCTCTCGACCGAGCTCACGACCCCAATCGGCGCGCCACCCGTCCCGAACGCCTCCATGCCGAGCGCGACCCCGCGTGCCGTTCCGCCGTCGACGACGAGCGTGTCGTAGGGCGACGCGGGTGGCGACGCGAGCACGCCGAGCACGATGCCCGGTACGGCAGGCGGCGCCGACGCGTCGCCGAGGAGCGCGGAGAGGCTCGCGACCTTATCCGTGAGCGCGCGATTCTCAGTCGCGAGCGCCGCGTTATCCGACGCGAGGAGCGCGTTCGTGTTCCGTAGTGACGCCGCGTCCGCGAATACCGACCCGGCCGTCGAGGCGCCGTGCGCGACTGCGGTACCCGCGCGTAGGAGCGGCGTCATGGCCGCAAGGAATGCGGACGGAGCCGCGAGGCGCACGAGCGCGCCCGCGATCACGATGGCGAAGAGCACGACGCTCGCCGACAGCGCGGAGGGCGCGAGGAGCGCATTACGCTTCGCTAAGTATGTCTTCCTCATCGATGAAAAAGTCGGCGTACGGCGCGGGATCCTCGGTCACGATGCCGGCACCGCGCACGACCGCGGTGAGCGGATCGGGCGCCACCTTCACGGGCACGCCGAGCATCTTCGCGAGTATCTGCGGCAATCCGCGCAGCAAGGCGCCGCCGCCGAAGACGGTCACCCCGCGCTCGAGCACGTCCGAGAGGAGCTCGGGCGGCGTCTTTTCGATGACGTCCTTCATCGCCTCCATGAGAGCGTCGAGGGACGGCGCGAGCGCTTCGCGCACGTGCGCGTCGGTGAGTTCAACTTCGCGCGGCAAGCCGGTCGCGAGGTCGCGGCCGCGGATGCTCCGCGCGAGCGTCTCTGAGAGCGGCATGACGGCACCAATGGCGATCTTCACGTCCTCGGCGGTACGCTCGCCGATGCCCAGCTTGAATTCGCTCCGGACAAAATCGATGATGTTCTCATTGAACCGGTCGCCCGCCACCTGCGAGCTTTTCGCTGCGACGGCGCCCTTGAGCGCTATGACCGCGATATCGGTCGTGCCGCCGCCGATGTCGAGCACCATGGTGCCGACAGCCTCGGAAACGGGGAGCTTCGCCCCGATGGCGCCCGCGACCGGTTCCTCGAGGATGATCGCCTCGCGTGCGCCGGCGTTCTGTGCCGCGTCGCGCACCGCGCGGCTCTGCACGTTCGTCACGCCGGTCGGCACGCCGATGACGACACGCGGGCCGAAGAGCCGCGCGCGGCCGCCCTGCGCCTTGTTAATGAGGTACGTGAGGAGCTCCTCGGTGACCTCGAAGTCGCTAATGACGCCGTGCGACAAGGGCCGCACCGTGCGGATGTGCGGCGGCGTCTTGCCGAGCATCTGCTTCGCCTCCTTCCCCACCGCGACCACCTGGCCGGTCTTGTCGTTCACGGCGACCACTGACGGTTCGTTTATGATGACGCCCTTGCCGCGCACGTACACGAGCGTGTTCGCCGTACCGAGGTCGATGGCGATGTCGGTCGAGAACAGCGAGTTCTTGGAAAATCTAGGCATACCAGGGTCAGCCGCGGTGCGCGCTCTGCGCCCCCGTCGCGAATGCTATGAGCTCCTCGCGCGAGACCAGGGCGGCCTGCCCCGTCCTGCGGTACGTCGACTCGAGCTTGCCCGATTCGAGCGTCTTCTTGCCGACGACCACGCGCGCCGGGATGCCGATGAGATCGGCATCGGCGAGCTTCTCGCCCGCGCGCACCGCACGGTCATCGTAGAGCACCTCGACGCCCTTCGCGGAGAGCTCGTCGTAGAGCGCGTCCGCGTAGGCTACGGCTTCGGGATCGTCGACGACCCGCACGAGGTGGAGGAGGAACGGCGCGACCGACTCCGGCCACACAAGCCCCTTATCGTCTGCGAGGAGCTCGACCACGGTGCCCATGAGGCGGCCCGGCCCTATGCCGTAGGAGCCCATGACGACCGGCTGCTCCGCACCGCTCTCGTCCTTGTAGGTGAGGCCCAGGGGCGCGGAGTACTTCGTGCCGAGCGGGAAGATATTGCCCACCTCGATGGCCTTCGCCTCGCGCAGCTCGCTTTTCTCTACGCCGAGCTCGGCGAGCACCTCGTCGGTGTACACCTCGTCGTTGATGGCGATCTTCTTTTCGTCGTGGATGTAGATGGTGTCCTCGCCCGCGGCGCACTCGGTCTGAAACTCGTCACTGAACTTGCTGAACGAGCCGCCTGACGCGAAGGTGCGGTACGTCTTATCGCCGATGCCCGCGCGCTGGAAGACGCGCAGGTACGCGGCCGCAGCATCCTCGTAGAATTTCTTGAATTCCGCTTCGTCGCGACTGAAGGAGTAGAGGTCCTTCATGATGAACTCGCGCGCGCGCATGATGCCCGACTTCGCGCGCGTCTCGTTCCGGAACTTGTTCTGAAACTGGTAGACGTACTTCGGCAGGTCCTTGTACGACGCGATGTGCTCCGTCATGAGTGCGGTAAGCGCTTCCTCGTGCGTATTCGCGAGCCCGAGTTCGCCGCCGTTCTTGAGCTTCGTCTTGAACCACACGTCGACGACCTCATCGTTCCAGCGGCCGCTCGCCTCCCATTTCGTCGGCTCCTGCAGGGTCGTGAGGAGCACTTCCTGAGAACCGATGCCGTTCATCTCCTCGCGGATGATAGCGATAATGCGATTGAGCGTCCGGAGGCCCAAGGGGAGGAACGAGTACACGCCCGCCATCTCCTTATGCACGAAACCGGCGCGGACGAGGAGCTGCGCGTTCTTCGAGACCTCGTCCTTGGGCGCCTCGCGGCGGGTCTTCGTGAAGAGCTGTGATTGGCGCATAGTACGGGAATTATAGGTTCGCGCCGCTAAATAGCAAAATCGACCGTTACGGTTATCCACGCCCCGCGGTGGCGAGGTCGCGTCGCGTGCGGTATACCAATGCCACAGCTAGAGGAGTTCTCCGATGCGTATCGTATTCGCAGCCAGCATCGGGATGCTCGCCGGCTTGTTCCTTGCCACTGCGGTGGATGCAGGCGCGGTCATAGGCTACTTCGGCACGAAGAAGCTCTACTGCGACTCGCCTGAAAATCTCATCGCCGAGGTCCTTTCCGCGGAGCATGCGGGTTTCGACGGGCTATTCGTAAACGGCTGCGACACGTTCGCGCCCCATACGGCAGTGCTCATCGAAACACAGGACGGGATACCGGTTCCGAACCATCCCGACCTGCTCATCTACCGCGTGAAAGAACTGCGGCACGGGCATCCGGTCCGCGACGTCTATGTCGCGTTCAGCATACCCGCCGAGAGCAGTACGAACTGAATAACGCCGCGACCTCCTCACCGAGGGCGCGGCGTTTCTGTCACGACACGAGCTTCAGCACATCGTGCGCGGTCACGGCGACCATGAGGAGGATGAGGAGCGCGAAGCCCGCGCTATTCACTGCGCGGGCGACCGAGGGCGGTATACGGCGGCGCGTCACGCCCTCGATGAGCACGAAGAGGAGCCGGCCGCCGTCCAAGGCAGGCACCGGGATGAGGTTGATGAGCGCGAGGTTTATGGAAATGATGGCCATCAGGGAGAGCAGGTCGCCGAACCCCTGCCGGCTCGCCGAGCCGACCGCGCCCGCGATGCCGACCGGCCCTGCGACCTGTGAGAGGTTCGCGTGGAAGGTGAAGAGGCTGTAGAAGAACTGCCAGAGCCCTTCCGCGGTGAGCACAGTCGCGCCCCACGTGAGGGTCGCACCCTCGACGAGCGCGCTCCCGAAGGACACGGGCACGACGCCCACGGTCGCGACCTCTACCCCGAGCGCGTAGCGGGCCGGGTCGCTCGCGACGAGCCCCGCGACCGGTCTCACGAACACCGTGCTTTCGCCGCCCGTCGCATGCCGGACCTGGAGCGCGAACGTCGCGTTCGCGCCATGCGCAGCGACGAAAGAACTGAACGCAGCGGTATCGCCGCCCGAGAACTGGTAGTGCCCTTCCTCGGCACTCTGAATCTCGTCGCCCGGCAGAAGGCCGGCCGCGGCAGCCGGTGAATTCGGCAGCACGCTCGCGACCGCGAGCTGCACGTCCGTCGCGCGCGCGATCTCGTCGGGCGCGAGAGCGCGCGGCGTGCCCGCGATAAGCGCGCCCGTGATGAGCACGTACGCGAAGACGAGATTCATGGTGACGCCCGCGACGAGCACGATGGCCTGGAGGATGCGCGGGCGGTCCGTAAACGCGCGGCCGCTACGCGGCCGCGCCTCTGCACCCTCTTCCGGCACGCCATCCTCGCCATAAATCTTCACGAAGCCGCCGAACGGCAGCCAGTTGAGCGTGTATTCCGTCTCGCCCCATGTCCCTATGGTGAGCGCGCGCGGCGGGTACCCGAGCCCGAACTCGTCCACCCGCATGCCCGAGAGCTTCGCCGCGATGAAATGCCCGAACTCGTGCACGACGATGAGCACGACGAGGACGACGACGAAGATGAGGACTTCCATCGAGGACAGTGTACACGAGAAAGCGCGCGCCGCCTCACGGCGGCGCGCATGCTTCCCTCCGTTCGGTGCTACAGCGCGATTTCCGTTTCTTTCTTCTTCAGGTGCGCGGCGAGCGCCTCGGAACCGGCATCGATGAGCTTCTGCAATTCCTCCTTATCGCGCTTTGCCTGGTCTTCGCTCATGCCCTCCTTCTGGAGCTTCTCGATTTCCTTAATAGCGTCCGTGCGGTGGCCGCGCAGCGTGACCTTTGCCGTTTCGGTCTTCTCGCCCGCGAGCTTCACGAGTTGCGTGCGGCGTTCCGCGGTGAGCTCCGGGAACGAGACGCGGAGGCCCTGGTCATCCGTCGAGACTCCGACGCCGAGGTTCGCGTCGGTGATCGCCTTCTCGATATCCTTACCGAGCGACCGGTCCCACGGGATGATGCGGAGCGTGCGCGCGTCCTCGACGCCGATGTTGGCGACCTGCGTGAGCGGCGAGAGCGCCCCGTACGCAGCGACCTTCACACTGTCGAGGAGCACCGGGGTCGCGCGTCCGGTACGGACGCCCGAGAGCTCGCGCACGAGCCACTCGTCAGTCTCCTTGATGTTCGTCTTGAGCGCGGAAAAGTCGTAGGCCATAGCGCAGTCACTAGTTGTTAGTCATAAGTCATGAGCATGATACCAAAATACGTCCAATCCCGCGCCGCGGGGCGGCGCGGGATTGGGTAAACGTATGACTCATGACTACAGACTCATGACTTTGGTATGACTAGGGCGAGATGCTCGAGTATCTGCTTCACGGGCGCGCTGCGGTCGTAGAGGAAATCGCGCAGCCGCGCGAGCTCCGAAAGGTCGGCCGCGTGCTTCTCGACGCCCTGCTTCGCGAGCGCCGCTTCGATGCCGTTTACGAGCGCGATGGCCTCGTCGCGATTCTCGCGCCGCGACTCCTCGTCCTTCCCGCTCGTGAGCCTCTTCACGAGCGCCGCGCGCTTCTCCACGCTTCCCCGCAAGAATTCTGTCGCGGGATTTTCTGTTTGCTGTTTACTGCCTGCTGTTTGCTTCAGTTCCTGCACGCGCGAGCGCAGCGTCGGCAGGAGGCCGCCCAGGGTCGGCAGCACGAGAAAGAGCACGGTGCCTTTCGGCGGCTCCTCAAAGAGCTTCAGGAGCATGTTCTGCGCCTCGTGATATGCGCGGTTCGCCGCGATGATGATGACTTTCGTACTGCCGCGGAATGCGCCCTGCGCCGCGTGCTCGCCCGCAAGCCGCGCATCCTCGGCAGACAAAAGCCCGTGGCGAAGTACGACCACGTCCGGATTGCCTTTCGTCGCGAGCCCGAGCTCGCGCTCGGCGTAGCCGAGCGCGAGCTCTACTCCCTCCTCTACCGGCGCCTCGATGACGAACGCGTGGTGCTGCATGCGGGCAGTA